>USNI01000058.1 GCA_900555975.1 uncultured Desulfovibrio sp.
ATACATGACGCTGAACACGGCCAGTCTGCCGAGCTCGCGCGCGGGAGCGGCCAGTCGCTCGCTGCGCAGGACGAGAATGACGGCCAGAGACGCGGCTCCGAAGAAAAAGCGGTAGAAGAGAACGCATTCCGCGGACATGCCGTCACGCAGCAGCGGCAGGCTGAACAGAGGAATGAGTCCGAAGGCCGCAGACGAGAGCAGTGCAAGAAAGAAGCCCATGCCGGTTCTCCATGAACCTGTGAAAGAATGCCGGGCCGGTCAGGCACCGCCCCGGACGGTCCGGGATCCCGGGCGTTCCTGGCCGGCCGGTTCCGGAACGCCTGAACATGGGATTGCCGTGGCAATGCTGTAGAAGGATGATCGCGATCTGTCAACGTCTCTTCCGTTTTCTGAAGGAGGACGGGCGCGCGGACAGGGCGCGGCGCAGGGGACGGTCCGTGAAGGGGGGCGCGGCAGACGGGGACAGTCTACAGTCCGTATCTTTTCAGCTTCTTGTACAGCGTGACGCGGCACATGCCCATTTCTTCCGCCACCCGGGACTTGTTGCCCCGGTGCTTCTGCATGAGTTCCCATATTCTGTCGCGCTCCCAGGTTTCGAAGCTGGTCACCTGGGGCAGGCGGACGACGTCCTTCTGCGGCGTCTTTTCCCGGACGGAGTTCGTGATGTCCCGGGGAAGATCACGGACCTGAAGCGTGTGTCCCTTGGCCACGTTGACGCCGAACTCGATGGTGTTGCGCAGCTGCCGGATGTTGCCGGGCCAGTCGGCGCGGACAAGGATGTCCATGAGTTCCGGAGAACAGCTGGTCACCTGCCGGTGCAGCATGGCGTTGAAATGCCGCAGAAAGGCGTCGACCAGCAGAGGAATGTCCTCTCTGCGGGAGCGCAGAGGGGGAAGCTCCAGGGAAATGACGTTGAGTCTGTAATAAAGATCGAGTCTGAAGGTGTTTTCCTTCACCATGGCCAGCAGGTTCCTGTTGGTGGCCGCAATGATGCGGACGTCCACGGGAATGGCGGTATTCGAGCCTATGCGTGTGACTGCGCGTTCCTCCAGAACGCGCAGCAGTATGGCCTGAACGTCGAGGGGCAGTTCCGCCACTTCATCGAGAAACAGCGTGCCCTTGTTGGCGAACTCGAATTTGCCCATGGCGCCGCCCTTGCGCGCCCCCGTGAAGGCGCCGTCGCCGTATCCGAACAGCTCGCTGCCTATGAGATCCTTGGGAAAGGCGCTGCAGTTGACGGCCACGAAGGGATTTCTCTGGCGGGAGCTTTCGTTGTGTATGGCCTGGGCGAAGACTTCCTTGCCGGTGCCGCTTTCGCCGGTGAGTATGATGGAACTGTTGCTGTTGGCGATGCCGCGGGCCATCTCCCTGATTTCTCGGAAGGATTCCGAATTGCCGATAAGTCCGTCGAAGGTATAGCCTTCCCGCAGCCTTCCCTTCTGGCTTTTCTGCTGGGGGACTTCCGCAGCCTGCAGATTGCTCGTGAAGGCAAAGATCATGCCGTTGACGATGTCGTTCTGCTTCCAGGGGGTGCAGCTGACGCAGATGATCTTGTTTTCGGAGGAGTAACCTTCGAAGTGCACCTCGGAAAAGTCGATGCGCTTGCCGGTCTGAAGGCTTATGGCCATGCTTTCCAGTTCCGGAAAGATTTCCGTGAGGGCATGGTTCAGCACGTCGCCCTGACTGAGTTCGAAGAGATGTTCGAACTGCTGGTTGACGCTGAGTATCTTCTGGGAGAAGTCCACCAGCATGAGGGCGTGTTCGTGGATTTCCTTGAGCTGATTGAAAAGTTCCCGCTGTCTGCCGAGTTCGAGCGTGGTTTTGTGCAGTCGCGAGGTCAGGGAATGTATCTGATAGACATGGCGGACCAGCGCTATGAAGGCTCTTGTGAACAGGGCCGGCGGCAGGAAGGCGCAGAAAATGTAGGAGGAGTAGTTCTCTCCGGCTCTGGCCGCATAGGAGGCCAGACCGTGCATGCATGTCAGATAGTGCTCCCTGCCGATGACCCAGCGTTCCTCCGCTCCGTCCCGGATGAGCGCCGGCGCCGCCGTCCCCAGAGAGGCTTCTGCAAGATTGCTTCCCACGTCCAGATGCATGTCGGCCAGCTTTTTCCGCAGGACGGGATCGCCTCCGGCACAGAAGACGGTCATGTCGTCATAGAGCAGCATGTAGACTGCGCCTACGGCCTTCAGATATTCCGTAATGGCCGTGAATTCCGGTCCGAGGAAGGGAATGTCGATCTTTCCCGTACCTCCGCGGGGAAGCGAAGACGCGATCACGGGGGGCAGATCGTCCTGATGCATTCCCCGGATGCGGCACCGTTCCCAGGAGTCCAGGATTTCCTTGCGCCGGGCGCCAAGGGAGAAGCCGAGCGCTTCCGTCTGCATTCCGCTCCGGTATTGATCGTCGTCGTTGATCGGTTCAGTCATCGTCACTCTTTTACGTCAGGGGTCTGCGTCTGGGCCTGGTCCTGTGTCCACCATCTGTGAACCAGCCAGGGATCCTTGATGAACGGCCGGGCCATGGCCACGAAGTCCACATGATCCCGTTCCACCAGAGAGCGGGCGGCGTTCAGCGAACGGATGCCTCCCACAAGAATGAGAGGAAGGGAGCAGCACTTCTTGAAATCGAGGGCGGCCTTGTACACATAGGCTTCCGTACCGGGATTCGAGGGATCCACGGTGTCGTGACGGCTTTTGAATCTGCCCCAGAAGCCGCTTATTTCCACGGCGTCCAGAAGTTTTTCCCTGTCCAGCGTCTGGACTGTCTCGCACATCATTTCCCGCGTCAAGCCGTTCTCATGGAAGTCCTCGCCGTCTATCTTGATGAAGAGGGGATAGTCTCTGCCCACCTCCTCGCGGACGGCCCGGCATACTTCCAGGAGAAGGCGTGCCCTTTTCTGAACGCTGCCGCCGTAGGCATCGGTGCGCTTGTTGACGCCCGGAGACAGAAATTCGCTCAGACAGTAGCCGTGCGCGGCGTGCAGCTGCACGCCGTCGAAGCCCGCTTTTTTGGCTCTTCCGGCCGCGAGGGCAAAGGCTTCCACGATGGTGCGGATGTCGTTGACGCTCATGGGATAGCTGATGTGTCCTCCGGGAGGGATGACGGAACTTGGTCCCGTGGGCGGCAGTCCCGTGAGATAGGTGTCGGCCTGATTGCCCGCATGGGAAAGCTGCGCGAAAATGACGCCGTTGCCTTCATGCACGGCCTGCGGCATCTGCGCAAGCTGAGGGATCAGCTCGTCGCGGTCCAGACCGAGCTGTCTGTTGCCGGCCATGCCCGAACGATGCACATAGATGTGCCCGGTGATGACGGCGCCGACGCCGTGGGACACCAGATCTCTGAGCAGGGCGATCTGCACGGGCGTGCAGGCTCCCGAGGAATCGGCCTGCGCGTCGTTGACGGCGGAACGGATGATGCGGTTCTTGAGACAGACGGAACCGATGAAGCCGGGACTCCAGAGCGTGTGGGACATGTATGTTTCCTTTCGGTTCCCCGGTGCCGGAGCCTTCCCCGCCGGCTGGGCGGCGGGGAAGGAAGTTTCGGGTGAAGGCGGACCTAGACCACGAGCTGCGGGAACAGCACGACGAAGCCGAGGGCCAGAAGCTGCAGCAGAACGAAGGGGATGATGCCCACATAGAGGTGCTGCATGGTGATGTTTTCCGGTGCAACGCCCTTCACATAGAAAAGAGACATGCCGAAGGGCGGGGTGAGGAAGGAGGTTTGAAGGTTGATGGCCACCATGATGGCGAACCATGTCAGTTTCTGGGTGTTGCTCATGTCGAGGCCGGAGTCAAGCCGGGGCACGATGCCGGCGAACATGGGGAGGAGAATGTAGGATATTTCCAGCCATTCCATGAAGAAGCCGAGCACGAACACCATGGCGAGCAGCAGAAAGAGCACGCCGTAGGGACCGAAGCTTGAGGCCAGCAGGGCATCCTTGATGAGATCCGTTCCGCCGATTTCCCTGAAGACGGTGCTGAAGGCCGGCGCGCACAGGGCGATGAACAGGCACATGCCCGTCATTTTTCCGGTCTCAAGCACGGTGTCCCTGAGAATGGACAGGCTCATCTGCCGGTTGAGCACGGTCAGCAGGCAGGCGCCGAGCGCGCCGAGGGACGCTCCTTCCGTGGGCGTGGCGATGCCGGCGAATATGGAACCGAGCACGGCGAGGATGAGACAGAGCGGCGGAAGCAGATTTTTGAGCAGCGAGGCCAGTTCCCGGGCATCAGGCTTCCGCTTTTCTTCCTTTCTGAGCGGCATGAGGTCGGGCCGGACGAGTCCGAGCAGCCAGATGAACGCAAGATACAGCGCCACGAGCACGAAGCTCGGCAGCAGCACGCCCTTGAACAGGTCGCCCACGGGTATCTGCAGCAGCGAGGAGAACATGACCAGCATGATGCTCGGGGGAATGAGAATGCCGAGCGTCCCTGCGGAGGCAACGACGCCTCCGGCAAGCCGCGGATCGTAGTTTTCCTTGTGCATGACGGGCAGGGCGATGAGTCCCAGCATGACCACCGAAGCGCCGATGATGCCGGTGCTTGCAGCCATGATGGTTCCGAAGATGATCACGGAGAGCGCAAGTCCTCCGCGCATGCCGCCGAGAACCCGGTCAAGGGAGTAGAGGAGTCTGTCGGCGATGCGGGACTTGTCCATCATGATGCCCATGAAGATGAACACAGGCACGGAAAGCAGCAGCCAGTCCTGGGAGGTGCCCAGCATGCGGGAGGCGACGTTCTGCATGAAGACGGGTTCCGTTCCGCTCAGATGCAGAAATATCACGGAAATGCCGCCGAGCACGAAGGCGATGGGGTAGCCTGAGAAGATGAGGACCAGCATGCTGCAGCCCATGAGCAGGGAAAGCAGTTCTTCGCTCATGCTTCCTCCTTCGGTTTTTCCGTCAGCTCTCCGGAGTCCTTGTGCAGACACAGATCCGCAAAGCGCAGCAGTCCGCTCATGCCCCTGCTGAAGGCCTGAACGGCCAGCAGCGCCATGGCCAGCGGCAGAACGGACTTGATGACCCAGCGATGCGTGAGGCCCATTTCGCTGGACGTTTCCCCCGTGAGATAGGCGAAGCGCGCCAGGTCAATGCTGTACCATGCGATGTACAGGGCGAAGGGCAGCAGAAAAAGCAGATCTCCCAGAAAGTTGACGGCAAGTTTGCCCTTGACGGACATGCGCGAATAGAGAATGTCCACACGGACATGTCCGTCCAGAGCGTGCGTATAGGATCCGGCAAAAAGCATCATCACGGCGAACAGATGCCACTGCAGTTCCATGAGCGAGGTGGAGTTGAACTCCGTTCCCAGCAGGAACACGGGCTGCTCCCAGCTCAGGAAGGAATGCCAGCGGAACAGGCCTGCGAAGATGGAAAGGGCGGAGAGTCCGATGATGGCGAGAATGAGCCATGCCGTCGCCTTTCCCGGCCATGCGCACAGCATGACGATCCTGTCGAAGAAGCGGACGGCTTTTTCCAGAGGAGCGCTCATGGCTTATTTTCCTTCAACGAAAGAAAGTTCCTGGAGGGCTTCGAGCTGACGTCTGCTTTCGACGAAGTTCATGAAGGAATCATGGGCCTTCTTGATTTCAGGATGTTTCTGCATGCCTTCCGCAAGAACGTCCTTCCACGAGTTTTCCAGCGCAACGAGCACCTCGTCCGGGAAGCGGGTGATATGCAGATTCTTGTTTTCGCTCATGCGCGCCACGGCCTGAACGTCCATGGTCAGAAGCTTGAGGTAGTTATCCATGAGATTCGTGCGGCAGACATGACGGATGGCCTGCTGATCGGCGGGGTCAAACTTGTCCCAGACCTTCTTGTTGATGAGCAGCCATTCCCAGCCCACGGGCTGATGCCAGCCGGGGAAATAGTAGTATTCTGCCAGCTTGTCGAAGCCCCAGGACTCGTCGAGGGCGGGAGAGCTGAATTCCATGGCGTCGATGCGTCCGCGGTCCATGGAAAGATAGAGTTCCGTGGCGGGGATCTGGCTTATGGCCGCGCCGAGACGTGCGGCCACTTCGCCGCCCCAGCCGCCGATGCGGAAGCGCAGTCCCTTGAAGTCTTCGGGAGTCCTGATTTCGCGCTTGAAGAAGCCGCCGGCCTCGCGGGGCGTCGCCATGATGGGCAGGGCCACGATGTTGAGGGGATCCAGCGTTTCCTGAAGAATGGAAAGACCTTCGCCCTCATGGAGCCACTGAATCCAGGTTTCGACGTCGGGACTGAAGGGATAGCCGGAATAGATGTTGGCGATGGGAAGCACGCCGCCGAAATAGGCGAAGGCCGTGAAGGCGCAGGGAACGGCGCCGGAGGAGACGGAATTGATGTGCA
>USNI01000059.1 GCA_900555975.1 uncultured Desulfovibrio sp.
AGGCGGGTCAGAGAGGTAATATATCCCCCGCGCACGGTGGCTTGCAGGGTAAGGCGGTTGATAAAGGGGTAGATACCGCCTCCCCAGCGCCGGTGTAGCTCGTCCGAATCGGCGCAGAACTCGTTCAGGAAGGAGAGAACGCCCCCCTCATAGGGGGTTCCGTCCTCCAGGTAGAGATCCGCCTCGTCCACGCGGAAGGTGGAAGTCCCCGTCGAATTTGTCACCCGCCAGGTATCCTCCTCCACTTCATACATCCGGGCCTTGAAGCAGATGGGAGATCCACTGGCGCTCTCCGCCCTGAAATCTTGCAGATCTCCGATGATATAATCCCCGTCCGGGGCAGGCTCCTCCGGGCTGAACCGGGCCTCCCGGGCGGTCAGAGCGGTGATTTTGCCCCCCGTCACCTCCAGCTCCAGCACCGCCCCGGCGCCCCAATCCGGCCGGTTCAAGAAATGGCTCAGCTCTGTTTCCCCGCCGCCCAGAACCACATCCTCCGCCACAGGGAGGGAAATACCGGAGAATCCATCCGTGGTGGTGACGGTCATCGTATCGGGATCCATCGTCACACTCCTCAGAGAGAGTTCCCTGCCGCGCTTCCCGGCCTCCTCCCAGTCTGTGGCGCTCATAGGAATGGCCCAGTAGGTGCCGTCGGGCAGCCCTGTATAGTGGGAGGCGGGGTGATCCGCCTTTTGCTCCCACTGGCTCAGGGGATCCGGATCCAGTGGCAGGCTGGCGTCATGCCAGGTCAGCGCCGTGATCTCGCCGCCGACCACCTCCGCCTCCAGTACCATGGGCCAGTAGGAGGAGAGTGCCGCCCACTGCAAAAAGCCATCCAGGCCGCTGTCGCCGTGGTTGCCCAGTGTCACGTCGTCCGCCACAGGGAGGCTCGTCTTCTCAGGCGCCACGCGCAGAAGCGTCATGGTGTCTGTGTCCACCTCCACCAGGGAGAGGAGCAGCTCTATCCCCTCCTCCCCCGCCGTCCACCAGTCCGACAGGGACAGGGTGGCCCAGTAGGTGCCGTCGGCCAGATCTGGTTCCTTCACGGGATACTCTGGATACTCTGTTAGCCCATCAGGAGGAAAGACGGCGCGGCTGGTCATAGCGGCGATTTTCCCATCTTCCATTTCCACTTCAAGCACTTGCTTTGCATAGGAGAGTGAGACCGACGTCTCTAAAAATTCTTTTATCCCCTGTTCCGCATAGTTGCCCAAAATGACCTCCTCCGCCAGTGGGAAAACCAGAGTTTCACGTCCAACGTCCAGGAGCTCCATGGTTTTCCCGTCCACCTCCGCCATGTGCACCGCCAGCCTTTCCAGCGGCTCCTGCCACTCCAGTTTCGCCGGTACCATCCAGTAGGTGCCGTCGGGCAGGCTCTCCTCCGGCGCGCGGGACTGGCAGGCCACCAGGGGGCCGCCCAGCAGGGCGGCGCACAGCACCAGGAGCAGGGCGGCCCGGCCGGGCCGCTTGGCGGAGGCGTCCATCAGGGCGCGGAACCGCTCTTTCAGTCCCCGGGCGCCTCCGGCGAACTGGCTGGTCAGGGGGGCGGGCCGCCCCACGGGCACAAAGGAGAGCAGGGCCGCGCCGTACCGCCGCCGCCACTCCCCGTCCCGGCCGGCCAGCACGGCGGCGTCGCAGGCGATCTCCATGTCCCGCTCCGCCGCCCGGCGGAGCAGCCAGACCAGTGGGTTGAACCAGTGGAGGGCGCACACCCACAGCAGCAGGGCCTTGCGCCACAGGTCGCGGCGGCGGGCGTGCATGGCCTCATGGGCCAGGGCAAAGGCCCGCCGCTCCTCCTCCACCCCCTCGGGCAGGAGGATGCGGGGCCGCAGCAGGCCCGTCAGCGCCGGGGAGGACAGCAGAGCGCAGGCGTATACCGGCACCCCCTCATACGTCCCCGCCGTGGTGCACCACCGGGCCGTTCTCCGGCGGAAGGCGGCGATCAGGAAAGGATGGACCGCATGGACGAAGAAAAGAAGAAAAAGTATCCCTGCCCCCACGGGGAGCGCGCCAATCTCGTGGTTCTGTGCCACAGGCCCTGCGAGGAGACCGGATGCCGGCCCACGGATCTGACGTACGAGAAGGATGCCTTCATAGTGACCGACTACTGGTGCAGCCACTCCTGCCTGTGGTGGAAGGAGCACGGCGGGGAATTCGAAGC
Source organism: uncultured Desulfovibrio sp. (assembly GCA_900555975.1). GTDB lineage: Bacteria > Desulfobacterota > Desulfovibrionia > Desulfovibrionales > Desulfovibrionaceae > Mailhella. Next base: position 2,159 of record USNI01000059.1, read on the forward strand.
CAAATAAGGGAGGCGGAGCGCGCCCGGACAGGTGCTTTCGCCCGGCCTCTGCAGGCGCGGACGTCTCCTGAACGCGCTCTCCCGCAGGGCCGGATGCCGCCGGACGCACGGACGGCAGACAAACGTCCGCCGTCCCGAAACCTTCAAGCATCACTTCAGCTTTTTGCGCGTCATGCCGCGCGGCAGAACGCACGGCAGAAAAAAGGCCCCGGCGCTCAGAAAGAACCGGGGCATGAGGGTAACAAGGCCGTGCGTATGCCGGGGCGGCCGGCACGTTCCTTTGTCCCTTACCTTTCAGACATGAATCAGGTTCTCCCCCGCAGCTCCGGCGGCATCTGCATGCGGAGCCTCTCGCTCTCGTAGCTTTCCCGGCAATGATCGTTTTCCCAGAAGAAAAGCGCGTCCACCAGTCTGCGCGGCCAGTGGCGCACGCCGTCCCTGTGCCAGCGCCAGCAGCGGGAAGACAGCGTTTCATCCGGCCAGCCGCAGAGCACGGTGTTCAGAAGCTGATCTGCGCCCGTCAGCACGTTTTTGACATATGCCACGACCGGTCCTCCCTTTTGGCGGCAATCGCCAGTCCCAGAATGAGGAGCGCAAAGGCCACGCGGTACGCGCCGGCGCGGCTCCACAGCTCGATGACGCCCATCTGCGCGAAGAGGCCCCAGAACGTGCACAGCGCAAGCGAGAGCGCGGTACCGGTCTTTCTGCCGCCGAACTCGTGCATGGCCACGGCTATGCTGTCGATGGTGGAACTTGTGACCGCAAGCACGGCGAAAAGCAGCAGCACGCGCATGAACGCCGTGAAGGGAAACTGCGCCATGAACAGCACCATCAGCATGTACAGGCCGAAGAAGAAGCTCCCCCAGTAGAAGGCCGTGCCCCGTCCCGCCGCCTCGGCCCGCTGCCAGTGCTGCATGTCGCCTATGGGACCGGAAAGAAGTATGCACGCGCTCCATGCGGCCCAGAGCAGATCGGCGCGGGAGCTCCGGGGAAACGAGATGCATGGAGCCTGCTCCGCCAGACCCATGCCGATGATGGCAATCACGCAGACCATGACGACGGCCCATTGCCAGCAGTCCGTCCGGATGGAGGCCGCAAGACCGTGCCTGTACATGGCAAGGGTGAAGATCCAGCCCGTGGCGGCGGCCAGAGCATAGGCGCCATGCGCGCTCACGCCAAGATCGCACAGCACGGCGTGGATGATGTTCATCTGGATGATGAGGCAGAAGGCCTGAATGACAAGAGCCATGCCCCTGATCGCGCGATGCCCGAACATGCAGCGTCCGAGAAGACCGCTGCGGGTGAGCGCGCCGAAGAGCGTCAGCGCAAGCGTGTTGGCCGAAGCCCATACGGCCCATGCGCACAATCCCTTCTGCTGCGCGATCTGCATGCCCAGAATGAGCGAGGTGCCCCACGCCCACGACGCGGCCACGGACACCCCGGTCTTCACATCGTTCTTCGTCATGCCCTTTTCCTGTAGAAGCGCAGAAGGTTGCGCGTCATGACGCCGGAAAGGGAAAGCGCATCGAAAAGAGGCCTGCGCACGGACTCCCTGCGGAACACGATGCGCTCCGGCGTTTCCAGAAGCGCCGCGCGGGGACAGTACTTTTCCTCTTCGTGATAGCCCGCCCGCACCCAGGAGCGGATCTTGCCCTTGTTGCTTCTGTAGGCGGCGTCGTGATTGAAGGCGAAGATGTAGTCCTTCAGGGGAATCTTGTAATGCTGCGTATCCTGCTGCTCGTAGCGGTGAAGCACGTCGAAGTTCGACACGCTCCAGTCGTTGAAGTCCTGCGTGTCGTAGAAGTTTATCATGCGATGCGTCACCCGCCCCGAATAGAGCGCGTCGCTGTTCACCACGATGTCGTACTTCGTGGCGAAGTTCATGAACCAGGCCAGCTCTCCGAAGGTCTTCACGGGAAGGCTGTAATGGGAAAACGCCGCCTCCCACTGCTCCACGGCGGCATCGGTGCGGATGCCCGGCGTTTCCGCCACCCACTTCTTCCAGTCCAGATGATACCATTCCGGCCAGCGCTGGCTCACCGCGCTGCCGAAAAGCTGATCCGCCCCCCAGCCGGCGAGCGTATACCCCGTTTCCAGCAGACGTTCCTGCACGTCTTCTATCTCGTGGGGCAGGCAGCGCACCATGTCGATGCCCGTGCCGCAGAGGTACGTCACGAACGCAGGATATTCGTCTTCCGTGGATTCGTTGAACACGACGTGCAGATGACGGAAATCCCCCTCCGCCGCCCTGAGCACGGCCATGGTCATGGCCGTGCTGTCCACGCCGCCGGAAAGAAGGATGTACAGATCCCTCTCCTCCTTTCGGATGCGCTCCACGATGCCGGCGGCGCGCTGGTCCATGAGATCGGCGAAGTTCGCCGTGCTGCCGGAAGAGGGAAACGGCAGCGCGTCCTCATGGAGACGCCAGCGGGAAAAGGCGTTCAGAAAGCCGAAGCGGTCGCGCAGCACGGGAAAGCCCGTTCGTGCGGCGTACACGGCCAGCGCGTCGTCATCGCTGAACGGAACGTCCACTCGCTGCGGACGCACGGCAAAAAGGGCTCCGCTCATGCCGCGCCCTCCCCGGCACTGCCGGAAGCGTCTGCGCCGCCCGTCTGTCCTTCATCCGCCGTCTCGAAGGTCATGTACGTGAAGGCGATGGTCACGCCGTCCAGCTCTTCCACGCTTTCCGCGGATTCGATGGCCTCGCGCAGCGCCCATTTCTGCTCATAAAGATACGTGCCGTTCCGTGCGATTTCCTTCTGCAGCACCCTGAGCTGCTCCAGCGTCAGGGGCTGCATGAGATTGTCGTAGTCGCAGAAGGACACGGTCTGCTCCGGCTGATCGGAAAGCAGCACCAGAAGCCCGTCCACGTCGCGGTAGGCCGTTTCATCGGCATCGGCACGGAAGCCCAGGGAGGAATCGATGAAGGCGCGGGCCGAGGCCTGCTCGAACTGCAGGGAAAGCATTTCGAGCTTTGCCGCGCGCCGGATCTCCAGCGTTTCCTCCGGCGTTTCCGGAAGCTGCGGAGCCTCGAAGTACGTGCCCCTCTCCGGACTGAACCGGATGACGTATCCCGCGCCCACGTCCTCCACGCCGGTCACGTCCAGCCAGTAGGTGGCGGGATCGAACAGGGAACAGAACTCCGTATATCCAAGATGGGACTGCCTGATGTCCCGTACCTTGCCGCCGTAGATGTCCGCATAGGTGTATGTCATTGTATTCCTTCTCCCCATTCCACAAGAATTGCGCCGTTTGATCCCGGATAGGCAATGCCGTAACGCCCGTCATTGTGCGCTGTTGCAAACAACGTTCCTCTGTGGAGACATTTTCCGCCGGAACCTATGGAGCAGGAAAGGGTTTGTCCGGGAGAAACGCTGAGAAACTGCGTGGTCCTGCAGCCGGAACCGCCCGTACAGACCTGCGCATCCTGCCCGGCGGTAACCCCTCCTCCGGCGCCTGCGCTCCCGGCGGAAGTCCCGTCGATCATGGTCAGACTTACGGCCGCGGCGCCATGATAGCCGTTGGTCGAGTTGCTTCCGTTGATGGTGTTTGTTCCGTTCTGCGTCCCGCTGCTGTTGGTCACCGACCTGCTGTAGCAGTCATGGAATGTATTGCCTTCGCCGTCATCGCTGACAACCACACGGATGGAATAAACCGATGATGTCGCACCATTTGCGACCACGCTTCCAAAGGTCGTGGTTCCCCCTTCCACGCCGGATAACGTATATGTGCCGCTTGCGCTGAATCCGTTGCAGTCTCTCTCCAGCATGCCGCCCGCGCCGCCGCCCACGCAGGTGACGCGGAGCTTCGTGACGTTGGCGGGAACCGTGAACGTTCCGCTCGTGGCGTACAGGGCATGATCGTAGGGAGGCACGCCTCTTGCGCCTATGGCGTACTGCGTGCCTCCGGATGTCTTCACCCTCCCGACCGTGGCCCGGTCGTCGGAGATGTCCACAAGGCAGGCGTACCCCTGCACGCCGTCCACCTTCACGGGAAGATTCGGTTCTCCGCTCTCGCCCGCGGTGGAGTAGATGAGCGCCGTCTGCGCCGCCCCCGACGAATCTTTCATCTGGATCTTCTTTGCCAGCGTCGCCATCAGCCCACCCACAGTTCCGCGCCGCTCGAAAACACGAGGTGACTGATCCCCGTGATGTTCA
>USNI01000060.1 GCA_900555975.1 uncultured Desulfovibrio sp.
ATAGAGGGCAAGTCCCTCTATGTCGTCGAGCATGGCACGAGCCTCCATGACGGGAGCGTCCATGATGAAGGAAAAGCCGTAAGGAATGAGGAGAGCAAGAAGAACAAGCGCGATTTCCGCAGAAGAAAGAACCTCAGGGATATCCCTGCCCACCATGAAAAGAAAAAATGCGATGAAGCCGAAAAACACTGCCTGAAACAGCAGAGAGAAGACGAATGCCGCCCGTTTTCCGGCTCGGAAGAAACGGAGGGAGCCGCGAACAGTCTGCCGGAAAACGAGAAAAACAAAGAGCAGCAGGCCGACGACTGCCACACCGTTTTCCGGCAGCAGCCCTCCCGTGATGCATCCGGTGACGATTGCAAGACCGATCAGCGTCGCCGCCACTCCCAAAAACATCCATACCGAGCCGAACAGGCCCTGCAGCAGACCATTGCCGCCACCTCTCCACATATTGCCCCAGTCCCGGCGAAGCTGTTCGCTCATGGCCTGACGCATGGCGTGAAGCCGTTCTCCATTTCCGGTATCCACGGTCATGCCTTTCTCATCAAGGCAGGCCAGAATACGATTCTCCTCGGCATGGGGAGATTCTCCGACGCCCTTCTTCAGAAAAAATCCCTTCTCCGCATTCCCGTCGATGATGCAGCACCCCCGTCCTGCGAGGGAAATGAGCGCTGCGCCGAAGCAGCCCGGCGTCACTTCGGTTCTGTGGAAGAGATATCCCGCCGTTGCCGGGGAAAGCACGCTGCCTTTCCTATCCCTCGAGCCTTTACCAACCTGACGCACAAGCGGCGGATGAAAGAGCGGCACGATGACGCCCTTCTTCGGATCTCTGCCCGTGAAGTGCCACGCGACGAGAAAATAAAGGAAGATCACGGCATCCAGTGCGGCATAAAGAAGCGCTCCAAAACTCTGCCCCTCCCTTTCATCCGGCACGACGAATCCCTTTCCCCAGCCTGCCGCCACGGTAAAGTCCTCACCGGGAGACACGGAACGTTGCGCTTCAAAATGCATGACCAGACGTCCGTCCTTCATCTCATGACTCATGGTCACGGGAGACTGTCTGCTTCCAGCCCTGCCCAGCCAGGCCTTCTGACCGAAGAACGGTGCTCCGGCAGGACACAGCACCGTGCAGGAAGCCTGGTCCACGGGAGCTTCCCAGCCCGATCCGGTCACATTCCATGTCAGCTCGTCGTTATCTTCAAAAAGACCGGTCTGTCCGGTCATTCTGTAGGAAAGAAAAAACTCGTGCCGTCCCGGGGAAAGCGTTCTGGTTCTGTCGCGCTGATAGACGCGCACAAATCCCGACTCCCGACGCACATCATCGGCAGGAAGCCCGTTTCCGTCCAGACGAACGGCCAGGACCTCCACCGTGGCCCGTCCCTGACCGCGGCAGCGCGTCACGACGGGAATGTCACGGAAAATGCCGTGGAATTCCCCTTCCGGAATATCCACGCTCAAGGTCTCACAAACCACGATGTCACCGTTGCCCGCCACGTCGACAACGGCATCAAAACTCCTGACCCGCACAGGTTCAGCCGCACATTCCGCCGCCATGAGCAGACAGAACATCAGCGCCATGATCCACCGTCTCATCCGTTCTCCTCCAAGCAAGGCAAGAGGGGAAGAAGCTTCCGCCTCTTCCCCTCTTCTTCCGTTTTTTCATCCGCAGCAGATCTTCTCCACGTGCACGCAGCACATGGAAAAGCGGACGGAAACTTCCCTATGATGCAGGGTATCCCTGCGGGACGGCCTTTTCGACGTCATCGGACAGCTCGAAATATTCCATTTTCTTAAATCCGAACCATCCGGCCACGAGATTGCCGGGAAACTGCATGATGCGGTTGTTCTGTTCGCGTACCGTACCGTTGTAGTAGCGGCGGGCCATCTGTATGTCGTTTTCCATCTCGGCAAGCGTATGCTGGAGCTGAAGAAAATTTTCATTGGCCTTCAGTTCCGGATAGGCTTCCGCGACGGCAAGAAGACGTCCGAGGGCAAGGCTGAGTCCCTTTTCCGCCTCGCCGACGGCATGCGCGCTGCCTCCGGCGGCCTTCATGCCGGCCTCTCTGGCTCCGGCCACGGCTCCAAGCACATCCTTTTCATGAACGGCGTAGCCCTGAACCGTCCGGATGAGGGCAGGTACGAGATCATGCCTGCGCCGCAGCTGGACATTGATGCCGCTCCACGCTTCCTCTGCCAGATTACGGCCCCGTACCAGCGCATTATAAAGAAAAATGAGCACCAGCCCCAGAACCAGAACAACAACGGCGACAATAACGGCAACGATCATGGTCTCTCCGTGTCAGAGGCGGCAGGCATGTCACCCGGACGGACGAACCGGAACCTTTGTCCGGCATCAGAAAACGGCCAGGACTCGATCTCAAGGGAAACCGTACGGCTCATGCTCTCCAGAAGCGCCGCCACCTCTTCGCGCTGATGAGGAGAAAACAGAAGCTTGAACAGGGCCTTTGCCGGATCAAGCACCGTAAGCATGCAGAGATGTCCGCCACCGCCTTCCAGAAGATAGCGAAAAAGACCCGTATCACCAGGAGCAATACGGATCAGCAGCATCTCGGATGCGTCTGCCGCAGGAAGCCGAACGGGCTTTCGACGTCTTGTCCCCGTCCCGGAAGACACGACGGACACCGTGCGATCCTCCAGGGCCGGAACTGATGCGAAAGCATCCATGACTACTTCATGCGGTACGTGATGCGCCCGCGGGTCAGATCATAAGGCGAAAGCTCAACCTTCACGCGATCGCCGGGCAGAATACGGATATAGAACTTACGCATCTTACCGGAAATATGGGAAAGCACTTCGTGGCCGTTTTCCAGCTTCACGCGGAACATGGCATTGGGAAGAGCTTCTTCCACGATGCCGTCCACTTCAATGGCGTCTTCTTTAGGCATGGTTCCTCCAAAAAAACTATCGAGACACCTTCCCCGAATATGCCGCCGCTGTCAAGGGAAACTCGTGTTCCCGGGGGCATTCTCCCGCATTGCCCATCTTTTTCTTCTGTCCTATACTCCCGCTGCCGTTGACGACTGTTCTTTCCTTTTACAAAGCCCATCCATGCCTCTCCGCATTCTTTTCCTCCACAGCCTGCGTCTGCTGATGCTTCTTACGGGACTCTGCGCGTTTTGTGCCGCTCCGGAAGTTTTCGTCTCCGGTCTTCCCGGTCCCGGACTCTGGACCCGGTTCACTGGAGCCGGGCTCGCGCTCTCGGCGCTTCTTCTTCCATCGCCGGCAAGGCATCCCGCATCCTCGGAGAAACAGGCGGGGGGCGCGTCGGGCCTGATCGTTTCCTGTCTTGTCTGGATTCTCCTGCTTCCCCTCTCCGGATGGATTCCCGCCACCGCACTTTCCACCCTCACCGCTTGCAGAAGCGGCGGATGCTCATGGAAAGAAAGTCTTCTTCTCGCCCTTCTGCCCACCATCGCGCTGTGGCTCGGTCTGGAACATCTCCTGCGCTGGACCATGCCGCACGGCATGCTCTTCTCCGGAGGCGTCTGAGTGGAACCGACGTTTTTCGATCCTTCTCTTTTTTCCGGCGTGCTGGCCGGACTGCACGCCGTTCTGTCCCCCGCGCTCTGGCTGCTCGTGCTTGCGGGTGTCTTTCTCGGCATGACCGTGGGCGTTCTTCCCGGATTCGGACCTCCCGCCGCCATGGCGCTGCTTTTCCCGCTGGTCTATGTGCTTGACCCCCTGCCCGGAATCTCGCTTCTGGCCGGAATCTTCTACGGCGCAAAATACGGCGGGGCCGTCACTTCCATATTAATAGGCATCCCCGGAGAAGCCGACGCCGTGGCCACGCTCTTTGAAGGCCATCCCCTGGCTCTGGGAGGCAAGTCCCGTCAGGCGCTCGCAACAGCCACGCTCGCCTCGTTCGCCGGAGGCATGAGCGCCTCCCTCGGCATGGTGCTGCTTGCTCCCGTCCTGTCCAGAGTCGCGCTTGTCCTCGGTCCCTCCGGCAGAGCGGCCATCATGGGCGGAGCGCTTCTGCTTGTGGCCGTCACCAGTCCCGGAGGCTTCCGACGAAACCTGTGCATGATCTTTCTGGGATTCGTTCTCGCGCTGCCCGGCACGGATCCCGTCTACGGATCGGCAAGGCTGACCTTCGGCTCCTGGCAGCTTTCCGGAGGCGTGGAACTGACCTCCCTGCTGCTCGGCTTTTTCGGACTCGGCGACATTCTCGATGCTCTCACCTCAAAACGTGTCCTTTCAGACTCGACTTCCGCAGCAGCCCCTGCACTGAAAAAACGCTCCGCTGCTCTGGCCGCGCTGCGCGGCAGTCTGCTCGGCTTTGCCACCGGGCTTGTCCCATGCGGGGCCGGCGTCACCGCCAGCTTTGCCAGCCTGGGGGACATCATGCTGGCCGAGCCCGGCGCCCTGATCGGCTTCGCCGGCCCGCGGGTGATTGAGCAGACCATCGGCGAAAAGCTCCCCGAGGGCTTCCAGAGCGCCGAATATCTGCTGGAGCACGGCTTCCTGGATGCCATCGTTCCAAGGGACGCGCTGCGCGCCACCCTGCTCCATCTGCTGAAGCTCCATGGAAAGGGGGGCGACGCGCATGGCAAGTAAGCTGACCCCCGCCCAGCGGGTGGCCCTGGCCCGCCACCCGGAGCGCCCCGGCACGGCAGATTTCATCAAGCACCTGTTTACCGATTTCTTTGAGCAGCGGGGCGACCGCCTGTGCGCCGAGAACGGCAGCATCCTGGGCGGCGTTGCCCTGTTCCACGGCAAGCCGGTGACCGTCATCGGCCACCGGAAGGGCCGCTCCCTGGAGGAGAACCTGTCCCTCCACTTCGGCATGCCCTCACCAGAGGGCTACCGCAAGGCCCAGCGGCTCATGCTTCAGGCGGAGAAGTTCCGCCGCCCCGTCATCACCTTTATCGACACCCCCGGTGCCTACCCCGGCCTGGAGGCCGAGGCCCGGGGCCAGGCGGAGGCCATCGCCCGCACCCTGGCCCTGTCCAGCCGTCTCACCGTGCCTGTAGTCTCCGTGGTCACCGGGGAAGGAGGCAGCGGCGGCGCCCTGGCCCTGGGCGTAGGCAACCGCGTGCTCATGCTGGAGAACGCGGTGTACTCCGTCCTCTCCCCGGAGGGCTTTGCCGCCATCCTGTGGAAGGACGCCTCCCGCAGCGACGAGGCCTGCGGCGTGATGAAGCTCACCGCCGCCGACCTGCTGGAGCTGGAGGTGGCCGACCGCATCATTCCTGAGCCCGAGGGAGGGGCTCACACCAACCCCGCCGCCCTGTTCCGGACTCTGGACACCGCCCTGGTCAAGGAGCTCAATGCCCTGGGCAAGCTCAGTGGTCCGGCTCTGGCCGCCGGGCGCTATAAAAAATTCCGCGCGATGGGCGCGAAGGCCCTGAGAAAGGAGCGTACATGAACGGGATTAAGTTAATCAGCACCGGCTCCGCCGTGCCCAAAAAGGTCGTGACCAACGATGATTTGGCCAAAATCGTGGATACCAACGACGAGTGGATCTCCACCCGCACCGGCATCCGCTCCCGACGCTACTGCACCGACGGCGAGAGCCACACCTCCCTCTGTCTGGCCGCCGCCCGGCAGGCACTGGAGCGGGGCGGCGTCGCCCCCGGCGAAATCGGCATCTGCCTGGTGGCCACAGTCACCCCGGATTTTCTTTCCCCCGCCGCCGCCTGCCTGCTCCAAAAGGAGCTGGGCTTTCCGGAGGATACCATATGCTTTGATCTGAACGCCGCCTGCTCCGGCTTTGTGTACGCTCTGCACACCGCCGAGTGCCTGCTGGCCTCCACCCCCCGGAAGTACGGCCTGGTGCTGGGGGCGGAAATCCTCAGCCGGGTCATGGACTTTGGCGACCGGAGCACCTGTGTGCTCTTCGGCGACGGCGCCGGGGCCGCCCTGGTGGAGTGGGGGGCAAACTACCCCTCCCTCCACGCCGTGCTGGGCTGCCGGGGCAACTCAGAGGTGCTCTACGTCCCCGGCGTCAACACTGCCGCGCCCCCCCATGTCCATATGGACGGCCAGTCGGTGTTCCGCTTCGCCGTGGAGGCTGTGCCCCGCTGTGCCCGGGAGGTGCTGGACCGGGCCGGCCTTACCCCGGAGGACATCGACCTCTTCGTGTTCCACCAGGCCAACCAGCGCATCATCGACTTTGCCGTGAAGAAGCTGGGCATCGACCCGGCCAGGTGCCCCGGCAACATCGAGCGCACCGGCAACACCTCCGCCGCCAGCGTTCCCCTGCTGCTGGACGAGCTGGTGGGCGGCGGGGCCATCACCTCCGGCCAAAAAGCCCTGTGTGTGGGCTTCGGCGGCGGGC
>USNI01000061.1 GCA_900555975.1 uncultured Desulfovibrio sp.
CCTGCACGAGCACGGCAAGCGCCAAGAAAAGAAGCGCGAGACAGAGCGCCCCGCAGAGACCTGCGGCCAGCATCCGCCCTGCCCGCCTCACTCCGTTCTGAAAAGAGCACGCCATGACGAGCTACCAGAGCGCCTTCCGGTGCGCGGCAAGATGCTGGATGCCGGCAGCCGTGAATACGGCTCCCGCCACGCGGTGCAGGGATCCAGACCCCGCGGCGAGACCGGCAAGGCAGATCAGCAGGGAGACCAGCATGGCGCGATCCACCATGCGCGTGGCACGGCGGCCGAGCAGGCACGAAAGGACGTCCCCGCTCCGTTTCGTTTTGGCGGAAGAAACCTGCGGAAGCACGGCCGTTCCCTGTTCTGCAAGTTTCAGCAGTTTTTCCCGGGAAAGCACCTCGGGATCGTAGAAAAGCAGCAGAGATCCGGTAACGGGATTCACCTTCACTTCCGTCACGCCGTCTACGGCACCGAGAGAAGCGGCCGCCATGTCGGCAATCTCCCTCTGCTTCAGCGCCGGATGGCGCAGACGCACACGCCCGTCGATGAAGCTCGTGATACAATCGCAAACGCAGTCCATGTCATTCCTCCCTGGGAAGAGCCGGGCGCATGGCGTTCAGAGACACGCCCAGCGTTGTGAGATTGTGAAGTACCGCCGAAACTCCGGGTCGGAGCAGCCCGGTCAGCCCGCCGAACAGGAAGGCCGAATTGAGCGCCATGGTGGCCGCAAAGTTGAACTGAATCCGCCTCATGGCTCCGCGGCCGAGTTCCAGAGCCGTCACGAGGTCATGGAGCGAACCGCCCATGAGCACCACGTCGGCCACCTCCCGCGCAAGATCCGCGCCGTCGCGCAGCGTCACGCCCACATCCGCGGAGGAAAGCGCCGGAGAATCGTTGACGCCGTCGCCGAGCATGAGCACGGTACGCCCTTCGGCCTTCAGCTCCCGTACCACGCGGGCCTTGTCTTCGGGAAGCACCTGCGCGCAATACTCCGTGATGCCGAGCTTTCCGGCCACGGCCGACGCCGTACGCACGTCGTCGCCGGTGAGCATGAGAATGTGCTCCACGCCCATGAGGTGCAGGCGGCGGATCAGCTCGGGACTTTCGGGCCGCAGCGGATCCTCCATGAGGATGAGCCCGACAAGCCTGCCGTCCACGGCAAGATAAAGCAGGGAATACCCCTCGCCGGACGCGGCTTCGATCTCCGTCTCCATGGGGGCAACATCCACGCCCTCATCCTGGGAAAGATAGTGACGGCTGCCGAGAAGCACGCGTCTTCCGCGCCACATGGAGGCTATGCCGTGCGCCACCACATATTCCACCTCGGTATGCTCCTCCTCGTGGCGAAGTCCGCGCTCTTCGGCGCAGTGCACCACGGCACGGGCCACGGGATGGGGAAAATGCTCCTCAAGGCAGGCGGAAAGACGGAGAATGTCGTCTTCGGCATAGCCTTCTGCGGCAATGACGCGGGCCACCTTCGGCCGCGACTGCGTCAGCGTGCCGGTCTTGTCGAACACTACCGTATCCACCGTGGAAAGAGCTTCCAGAAAACGGCCGCCCTTCACCATGACTCTGTGCCGCACGCCCTCGTTCATGGCCGACAGTATGGCCAGAGGCGTGGCCAGACGAAGCGCGCAGGAATAGTCCACAAGAAGAACGGAGGCGGCGCGGGTGAGGTTGCGCGTCACAAGCCAGACCAGCGCGGCCAGCCCGAAGGTGAAGGGCACGGCGCGGTCGGCCAGACTTTCAAAACGCCCCTGAATGCCCGCCTTCATCTGCTCGGAATTCTCGATGAAGCGCACGATCTGCTGCATACGGGTATCCCGGCCGAAGCTCGTCGAGCGGACGAAAATCTCCCCGTCCTCCACTACGGTTCCGGCGTAGACGGAAGCACCTCTGCCGCGCATGACGCCCATCGGCTCCCCGGTCATGGAGGATTCGTTCACCGAGGCGACGCCCTCCTCCACCACGCCGTCCACGGGAACGGCGGAACCGGCCCGCACGATGACGAGGTCGCTCTCCCGCAGTTCGGAAAAGGGAATGAGCATTTCCTCGCCGTCCCGGCGCACCCAGAGCCTGTCCACCTGCAGCGCCAGATGCGAGGCGAGATTTTCCAGCGACTTCTTCTGCGTATAGCGCTCCAGCGAATCGCCGAAGCCGAGAAGCAGGGTAAGCAGTCCCACGGTGCCGAAATCGCGCCGCAGAAGCGATATGGCGATGGCCGCGCCGTCAAGGGCGTCCACGTCCATCCTGCCGTGCGCAAAGGACGACAGGCAGCGGCGAAGATAAGGCAGCGCACCGGAAAGGGCCGTACCCATGTTCACGACCATGGGCAAAAAAGGTCGGATGAAAAGAAAACGAAAAAAAGGAAAAAGACTCGGACGCTCGCTCCCTCGACGTGTCGGAACCGGCACCTGCGGTTCCTTTCGTCTTTCGGCTCCGCCGAGAAAGGCAAGGGCGCGGCCGAACGCGTCCTCACCGGCATAAAGAAGCAGAACGCTCCCGGTACGAGGATTGACGCGCACCCCTTCCACGCCCTCCAGGGCATCCAGACCGTCGGCCAGGGCCGTAGCCGTAGCCAAACCGAAACGTTCGACGCTGCGCAGTCTCGCACGGCCGGGGATGCGGTGGACCAGAACAAAATTCATGAACATCTCCCGAATGAGCGGAGGTTGCCCTCCGAAAAAATCCGGCCGACGCCGGATGAGCGGCGACCGGCCGGATCGAAAGTCAGGCGACACGAACAAAAATCAGGCGTGGCTCTCTTCCTGCCGTTCCCTGCGCTTTTCGGAAGCGTGCTGCGCCTCGGCCACCAGATCCTCCACGTTTTCGCGCACGGTTTCGGCCTTGGCCATGAGGGCATCCTTCACGTCGAGTCCGCGGCTCACAAGTTCGGTGGCAAAGGGCTTGAGATCAAGCTTGCCGCGGCTCACGGCCACGGCACCAACAGCGCCGAGAGCCACACCGCCGAGAAAGAACAAACCGTATTTGAGATTCTCGTTCATAACCTTATCCTCCTCTTCGCAGATTTCCCTGCGTATCCTTGACGAATACCCAAAAACACGTCCGGCGCATCCGGTCCCGGGGCCATACCGGAATACGGGTGAACTATATTGAAACAGATTTTTATTGTCAACTATAAAGAAAAGGAATTTCATTATCATTTACTGGGGAACCGAATCGCATCCGCGCCTGGCCGCGGCAAGAAAACGCTCGGCAAGCAGCGCGGGAGCCGCCAGACGACGGGCTTCGTCGCCGGAACACAGGCTTTCCTCCTCGTTCATGGGAACGCTTGCGCAGGCCTCGGCCAGAAGCGCGTCGAAGGCATCCCGGAACGCCTCGAAGGACGCGCGCACTTCGGGATAGGCGTTGTTCTCGCGCCAGGGCAGACGCAGCGTCTGCGGCCAGCTTTTTCCGCGATGCGAGGGCGATTCCAGATCGTAACATGAAATGCCTTCCGGCCCTCCGGAGCGTTCGAGACATCCCGGATAGCAGTACTCCTGCCAGGAATCCTGCGGCTCAGGAATGGTGGATCGCAGACGCAGCGGCGGCAGAGCCAGCGCTTTTTCATGCTCCTCAAGCACCATGCTGTAGATGAGCAGCGGACGAAGGTTTCCCCGCTTCTTGGTGATCTTCCATTCTATGTGCATGACGGACTCCTTTTCTTCGGCCTGCATCTCAAACGACGGAATGTTCAGGCATGATGAGCACTTCTCCGAACGGCGGCCGGATCTTCGGTTCGGAAGGACAGACCCAGAGCACCGGACAGGGCATTTCTTCAGGAAAGCGATCGCATTCCATGTCGGTGAACCACAGAAGGCAGGCCGGCGTCACGCCGGTTTCCTCCAGCGCCTCCGTCACGGGACGGTAGTCGGTTCCGCCTCCGCCGGAAGGCAGGGGCGTGACCGGCAGATCCTGCCGTTCGTACACGGCACGCCCCGTGACGGTCATGTCGTGCCAGAACACCAGCAGCGTGGTGTCGAACGCCTCAAGAATGCCGGACAGCTCCGTACAGAAACGGGAAAGCAGCGACGCGTCCACGGAGCCGGAGGCATCCACCGCAAGAGCCACGGTCGGAAGACGCATTTCCCGGCGGGAAGGCAGGTACAGCCCGGCATGCACATGGCGCCGATCCGGCTGCGACCAGGAATAGTCGTTGTCCGAACAGGACTCGATGAAACGGGAAAGCTGTTCCCTCCAGTCGATCGAAGGATACAGCCGCGAACGCACGAACCGAGCCAGACCGGCGGGCATGTCGCCCATGCGCAGCGCTTCCTGAAACGCCTGTGTCAGAGCCGTATCCGCTTCCTGTTCAGCCTTCTCCCGCGCCGCATCTCCCGTGCCGTCCCGCAGCAAAGGATGATCGCGTACCTCGCCCCAGTCATCCCGTTCCGCATCGCGCTCCCGTCCTTGTTTCCGTTCCGACGCCGAGCCTCCCAGATTCTGCAGAGCACCCCTCTTTTTCTCTCCGCGCTTCGGCGAGGCGGAAGACAGCTCGTTTTCCACGCCGCGCTCTCCGCCGAGGCCGTCGCTCCCTTCGCCCTCCACGGAAGCGCTCTCTTCTCCCTCCTCGGAAAGAACATGGGCGCGGTGACTCTCCCCGTCCTGAAGCACGGCAAGCCAGCCGTAGATCTCATCCGCGCTTCTGTCCGCATATTCGGGGCGGTAGAGCGCGCCTTCCGGCAGCGAAAAGCCCGATTCCAAGAGCAGATGATTCACCGCATAGTCGCAGGCCCTGTTCCAAAGCCGCTCGTCGCGCCCGGCGCGACGCACATGATGCCCCAGCGCCACATGAAGCACTTCATGCGCCAAGGCCGAGAGCAGCGCCCTGTCGGAGGCGGCACAGGCATACGCCGGATTGCAGCCCAGCGTGCGCCCGTCCACCCAGAGACCTGTGCAGCTTTCATCGCAGACGGGACGAAGCCGCAGAGCAAGGGAACCGAAAAAAGGATGCGAAAGCACAAGAGCGGCGCGAGCGCGTTCCAGCGCCTTCAGCGCCTCGACGCTCCTCACAGAAGCACGTCCGCATGTTTCTGCGCCCAGTCTCCGAACGCGGCGCTTTCCACAAGGCCGGGATCACGGCATACGGCCTGACGCATGCACAAAACGCCGAACTCCACGGGGAGCCTGTCGAGATACGCGCATGCCCGAGAAAAATTCTCACGGGAAACGCCAGAGGCCAGCGCCTCGCTCACGGCATACAGGGCCGCAGGTTCCGTAGGCACCGGAGCCTGAAGCGGCGCCGCCAGTACCTCTTCAACGGAAGGCAGCTCCCGCCATACCTGAAGAAAACCCATGAACTCCGCTGCCGCGCCGTCTCCCACCGCACCGCGATAAAGGCCGTATTCCACATCGCGCGACGGATGGGCGTTCATGATCGCCGACACGAAGGCCCAGGACCGTGGGGATGCAAAGGCGCGGGAAGCGGACTGCGGGTCGAAGTCGTGCAGCAGCTTCGGTCGGAAACGGAGAAAGGCCGTCACTTCGCTGCGGATGCCGGAGAGTTCCGCCCAGTCCAGCCAGTCGTCGAGATGGACGTCGAACTCCAGATGCACCATGCGGTTGGAAAGCGCCGCAGGCATGCGATGCGTGACGGATCTGTCCTTCTCGCGATTGCCCGCCGCCACCACGACCCAACCTTCGGGAAGCTCGTACTCGCCTATGCGCCTGTCCAGAATGAGCTGATAGCAGGCGGCCTGCACCAGAGGCGGCGCGGCGTTCAGCTCGTCGAGAAAAAGGATGCCGCGCTCCTCGTCGCCCGGGCCGGGCAGAAAGGACGGCGCACACCATTGGGTGGAACCTTCGGCCGTGATGCGGGGAATGCCCCGAAGATCCACAGGATCAAGCAGCACCGCCCGGATATCCCGAAGCGCATAGCCGGACGAACGGGCCACAGAGGCCACTACCTGACTTTTGCCCACACCGGGCGCTCCCCAAAGAAAAACGGGTTGACGGATGGAAAGAAGCGTATGAAGCGAAGATATGATGTGCGATGGTCTCATAGTGCGATGGTTCGGTCGATGCCGGATGAAAAACATACGATGATGCGGAAGACGTTTTTTTCTTCTTTATTGAAAATGAATTTCATTGTCAATATTTGTTTT
>USNI01000062.1 GCA_900555975.1 uncultured Desulfovibrio sp.
GCAAGGTTACTGCAAGGTTTGGGACGGTAAGGTTACGGTAAGGCAGGGGCAGAATTCACACTAAGGTTACCATAAGGTTTTGGGAGCGGTAAGGTAGCAGGCTGGTAGCAGGTGGCAACCGCAAAAAAAAGAAGGTAGCAGCTCGAAAAGTTAACACCGGACTTAACACCGTTCACCACAAAAAAGAGACGTAAGTTGACGGCTGGTTGACGGCGTAAACCACAAAAAAAGGACCGGCAAGGGGTGAAAGATTCGTACACCTCCCCCGATCAGGATAGCACGCCTCCCCTCCTGCCGGGCAGTGGCCAAATTACCCAAAAGGGAGTGAACCGGCTCATATCTGAGCGCGTTGCTTCCTCACCTGCCGGAACTCGCCACAAGGCCGTAGAGGCGTGGAACGGGGACGACATGACCAACACAGGCCGGGCGGTAAACGTGTCCCTCCGTGGCGCGTGGCGGCTTGACGGGGTATGTCCGGCATGAGAGATTGAACGCGGGGACAACGGGCGATTCATGGGAAGCGCCTCCAAGGTTGCGGGCCGTCTGGGAAACTGGGCGGCCTTTTCTTGTGGGCTGTGACCTTGCCGGTAAAAATTAAGCCATATCCGGGTAATACTTGTTCCGTAAGGTTAGCTTGAAGTCTCAACCTACAACCTGAGAGGATATCCATGTCCCGCAAGTTCCTCCCCTTGATGATGGCCTTGTTTCTGCTCGCGTCCGTCGTCGTTCTTGGTGAAGGTTTCGCCTCTTCTTTCCCTTCTTTTGGCGCGTCGATTGACGCGGGAATCGCGTATGCGGATGATGATGGCGACGACTGGGATGACGATGATGACGATGATGATCGGGACGATGATGATGATGACGATGATGATGACGATGATCGGCGACGTGGAAGACGGCGTTATTGAAATGTGAATGTACAGGCGGGGGCTTCAAATGGGAGTGACCCCGCCTAGTGGATCATCGTCTGAAAATGGTATGATTTTTGGTATGGTTTTTGTGAAGTGAAAACTATTGAATTGTGTAATATCAATATGTTACAAGCGTAGTTTGGTGGCCACCCTTTCCGCCAGGATAGATACTGAGAAAGTCCCATAAGGTACATAAAGCCTTGTGGGACTTATTTTTTGGTTAAAATTTTCCAGGTCAGACCGGAAGTTTCCGAAAACTTATAGCTATGAGTATGCAATAATTGTTCCTCCTGATTCGTTAAAAGAGAGGGCGATCTGGCCTCTGCGCCCGCAGGCAGATCAAAAGGATGTCACAATGGGTGACGTAAAGAAGTTGGTACATATGAAATGGAGCTGCAAATGCCACATGGCATTTTTCCAGAACGGCACAGAAGAAAACGCCATATGCAAAAGAGATGCAGGCGGAAGGGAGAGCGTACAGCCGAATCGGAATGTTGTCCTGAATGGGGCCATATGTTACTTGAGATGGTATCCAGGATGAGAGTATCGTCACTTCCTGGATATTTTAAAGGAAACCGCATGATGGTATATGGGAGTTCGGCAGTCTGAGGTTCAATTATCGTCATAGGCCGTTCCGGGGACATGGTTGCCATGCCGGCACGGCGGATGGAAATAAAACAAAGATGACCGGGTACATCAGGCGTCAGTAGGCTGGGGATTGATCCTTTTTTGATTTTATATCGATGGGATGGCGCGCGCAATATCCGATTCCGTCCAGTCCCGTGGCAGGACATCGGTTTCGTAAGATACGATGGAACGTCGAGGAAGATTTCCTCCGTCCATGAATGTCGATGGAGTCTTTCGTCCGGTTATTTTTCGAAGGAAGAGCTATGCTGTGTCATGGGATTTATGAACAGGTCATCAATCATCAGATAAGCCGCGAACTGGAAAATTTTTCTGCGGACTGCAAGGCAACAACGCCGATTGACAGAGCAGAGGCCTCCATAATCCTGTCTCAGTATCTGGCCGAAGTTGTTCGCAAGGGACTGGACAGCATCGTGGATGAGGGAGGGACTCTTGATGATCAGATTGCGCTGTCCAACCGGATCATTGATCTTGTCCGCAGCGTGACGAAAGAAGCGTCGTTTTCTTCTCTTGGCATTGATCGGCGTGCGGAGCTGCTTTTTTCTCTTTTGAAGGAAAAGGATCCGAGACTGGTCACGGGCCGGAATGCCTGGAACGTCGTACGGCCCGAAACGTCATTATCCCGGAGCTCTCTGTTCACAGGGGCGCTGCACGAGCCTCAGATGTACATGGAACTGAAGCGGGAAGCGGCCTCAGCTGATCGCATGGACATGCTGGTATCCTTCATCAAGTGGAGCGGCCTGCGCCTCATCATCGATGAGCTTCGTGCATTTGTCCATCATGGCGGGGAGCTGAGAGTCATCACTACTTCCTACATGGGGGCTACGGACATACGAGCTGTCGAGGAGCTTTGCCGGCTGCCGAATACACGGATAAAAGTCAGCTACAATACCAGAAATACGCGACTGCATGCCAAGGCGTACATCTTTTTCCGAAACAGTGGCTTTACGACAGCCTACATTGGTTCTTCCAATGTTTCCGCCGCGGCGCTGACCAGCGGGCTGGAATGGAATACAAAGGTGACCCGGAAGGATCTGCCTGAAACCATCGACAAGATCACGGCTACGTTTGAAGCCTACTGGAACGACAGGGAGTTTGAATACTATTCAGTCGATCAGAAAGAACGCCTGTCCCGAGCCTTAAGGGCGGAGAGGTATGTTGATTCCAATAATGCAGCGCTGTATACGATGGACATCATGTCCTATGCCTATCAGCAGGAAATCCTGGATCGTCTGGAGGCGGAACGTACGCTGAGGGGATACACAAGGAATTTAATCGTCGCAGCCACCGGTACCGGAAAGACGGTCATTTCCGCTCTGGATTATCGACGCTTTTGCAGGGATCATCCCGGTCAGCCATGTCGTCTGCTTTTTGTAGCACATCGGGAGGAGATTCTCAGGCAGAGTCTCCATACTTTTCGGGCAGTGCTGAAGGATGCCAACTTCGGTGACATGTTTGTTGGAAGTTGCCGGCCCGACGATATTGACCATCTGTTTATTTCCATTCAGACACTGAACTCCCGCTCTTTCACAGAAAGAACAGAACCTGACTTCTATGACTATATTATTGTTGATGAATTTCATCATGCGGCAGCTCCGGCCTATCAGAAGCTTTTGCATTACTATCATCCGGCTGTTCTGCTCGGTCTGACGGCCACTCCGGAGCGCATGGACGGAAAGAGCTTTCTGCCATATTTTGATCATCGTATAGCGGCAGAAATTCGTCTTCCGGAGGCTATTGAGCGTCATCTGCTGTGTCCGTTCCAGTATTTTGGCGTGACGGATACGGTTGATCTCGATACGCTGAAGTGGAGTCGCGGAGGATATGACAGAACAGAGCTTTCAAATGTCTATACGTTCAGTGGCGTCGTGGCGCACAGACGTGCCGATCTCATAGTACATGCCTTGCTGAAGTATGTGACTGATCTTGCTGAAGTAAAGGGACTGGGATTCTGTGTTTCCATAGCGCATGCAGCGTTTATGAGCCGCTATTTCAATGAGCATCACATCCCTTCCATGGCTTTGACTGGCGACTCTTCGCATGAGGAACGAAAAGCGGCCAGAGATCGTCTTGCCGGTGGTGAGATCCGGTTCATCTTTGTTGTCGATATTTATAATGAAGGCGTTGATATTCCTGAGATTAATACTGTTCTGTTCCTTCGTCCGACCGAGTCTCTGACCATATTTCTCCAGCAGCTTGGGCGAGGTTTGCGGCTTTCTGAAGGCAAGGAATGTCTGACGGTGCTGGATTTTATCGGACAGGCCAGCAGAAAATATAATTTCGAGAGCAAGTTTGCCGCATTGCTTTCCGGCACGATGCATGGCGTGCTGCATGAGGTCAAGCATGGTTTTCCTTCCGTGCCCAGAGGATGCTGTATCCAGCTGGAAAGGAAAGCTGCCGATCATATTCTGGAGAATATCCGCAGGGCCTGCGGGACTGTTTCCGGATTGATCTCACGTATTGCCTCCTTTGCCGAGGATACGGGACTTGAGCTGACTCTGAAGAATTTTCTGGAATATTACCGGATAGATCCGAGAACACTTTACAGATTTTCCTGTTTTTCCAGACTTTGCGTGCGTGCGGGGGTGGCGGAAGACTTCCGGGAGGACGTGGAGGAAACGTTGACCAGGGCTTTTCTTCGTCTGTCCGTCATGGATTCCAGACGCTGGATACGTTTTCTTCTGGATACGCTGCCTCATCTGAGCGAGATCAATACAGACGCTCTTGCCGGTGCGGAAAAGCGGATGCTGCAGATGTTTTACATGACGGTGTGGGGACAGGCTGCCGAAGACTGGAACAGTCAGGAGGTGAAGCGCCGTCTTCATGCTCTGGCATCAGGCAGAACCATGCTTGCGGAACTGATCGCGCTGCTCAGGTATCGCTATGACCGGATTGACGTCATCGACAAGCCGGTGGATCTCGGCTTTGACTGTCCGCTGGATCTGTACTGCACGTATACGAGGGATCAGCTGCTGGCAGCCGTGGATTTTCTCAAGCCGTCAACGGTTCGGGAGGGAGTAAAGTGGTTGCCGGAGAAAAAACTCGACATTTTCTTTGTGACGCTCAATAAATCGGACAAGGACTATTCCCCGACGACCATGTATAACGACTACTCCATCAGCGATACCCAGTGTTCCACTGGCAGAGTCAGAGTACGACGGCGGAAGATTCGCCGACGGGTCAGAGATATGTGCATCACCGGGAAAGGGGAACAAAGATATTGCTTGCTGTCCGTGAATTTCGGACAGACAGGATAAGCGGGGGAACCGCGGCCTATACCTGTCTTGGTACGGCTCGATATGTCGAACATGAAGGCACGCGCCCGATGAGCATCATATGGAAGCTGGATGTTCCGATTCCGGCGAAATTTCTGAAAAAGACCGGCAAGCTCATGGCAGGATAGAGTATGCTGTCTTCCGACGGCATGTCATGCTCCTTTCGTACAGGAAAAAGCCCTGCCAAAGAAAAGGCCGGAAGACGGGCTTTTCTTTGACAGGGCTTTTCTTGTAAGGGAAGCTGTTCAGCAATGCCGGCAAGATGCGGCGTCATGCTGCAGGTGATGCTTTCAATCTTCTATGCCGAGGCCCGTTTTTCCAGGAACTGGTAGAGCAGCTGAAGACCGAAAGCGGTAGCACCCTTGCGGGCCATGGGTGTATCTTTTTCACTCCATGCGGTTCCTGCGATGTCGATATGTGCCCACGGTCTGCCGTCCACGAATTTTTCCAGGAACTTTGCGGCAAAGATGCTGCGGGCGTTCTGACCGAACGTGGCGTTTTCCATGTCGGCGTCCCCTCTGGGGATAAGATCGTCATAGTCCGCGTCGATGGGCATGCGCCAGAGTCGTTCGCTGGTTTGCTCGCCGGCCTGGTACAGATCGTCGGCCAGAGCGTCGTCATTGCAGAACAGGCCAGCCTTCTGCCAGCCGAGGGCCGTGGACATGGCTCCGGTCAGGGTGGCGATGTCGATGACGCAGGAAGGATTGAGGCGCGATACGGCGTACCACAGGGCGTCGCAGAGGACCAGTCGTCCTTCGCCGTCGGCACTGAGTATTTCCACGTATTTGCCGGACATGGTGCGGATGATGTCGTCAGGCCGCAGAGCCTTGCCCGAAGGCATGTTTTCCGCCAGAGCCAGGATGCCGACGACATTGAGCGGAAGACGATTTTCTGCGGCGCAGCGCAGAAGTTCCATGACGACGGCGGCACCGGCCATGTCGTTTTTCATGCCCCGCATATGGGGACGGGTTTTGAGGCTCAGACCGCCGGCGTCGAACGTGATACCCTTGCCGGCCACGACGACCGGGGGATTGTCGGGATTGCGGTCGCCGGTCCAGCGCAGCACGACGAGACGGGGCGGACGGGCGCTTCCCTGACCTACGCCGAGAAGTGCGCCCATGCCGAGTTCTGCCAGCGCCTTCTCGTCGAAGACGGTCACGTCCAGACCGCAGTTCTTCAGCTGCGCGGCCATGTCCGCCATGCTTTCGGGGTACAGGAC
>USNI01000063.1 GCA_900555975.1 uncultured Desulfovibrio sp.
GCAGCACTTCGTTGAGCTGGTAGCAGTGACCGCACACGTCGGGACGAACCATGAAGCGGGGATCACCTTCGTAGGGCGTATCGCTTTCCAGCTTCTTCAGATCAATGTAGGTGTAGAAGGCAGCCTTGCCCTTTTCGAAGGGAGTCTTCACGTCCATTTCGGCGAGGATCTTGTCCTTGCCTTCATCAAACTGGAACTGCAGGGAGTTCACCACACGCTGATGCTGAGGCAGGAAAGCGCGGGTTTCTGCAGTGAGAGGTCCGAGGGTCCTGGTTTCGACCAGAGAACCATCGTTCCTGCGCAGTTCGATGGTGGAGGTGCCTGCAGCTTCGTCGAAGCTGATGAGCTTCAGGGTATGATTCTTGCCGATAGCGGTTTCTTCGCCGGGGGCAAGAAGAGCACGTACAGGCTTTTCATAGGTGTACTGCACGCTCTGAATGGCGGGAGTACCGAAGCTCTTCACGCGAACGTAGGTTTCGCCCACGAATTCCGGCTCGATCCAGGTGGCGCCTTCAGCAAAGCGGTCGTGCAGGTAGTAGCGGTCACCCTGTTCACGGCTCAGGCCCTGAGCGAGTTCAAAGGGAGCACCGAAGTTGTTGCCGGAGTACTTCACCACGTTGATCTGGGCCATGGGTCTGTCATCGAGCAGATGGCTTTCAGTGAAGCGCAGCACCTTGTTGTTCACACCCAGAGGCTGATCCTGCCAGTAAATGGGATGGAGATTGCCTTCAGGCTGTACACGCCAGAAATCGATGTCGAAGTTGCGGCGGGTGAAGGTGGTGGATTCAAAGGTGGCAATGTAGGCACGGCGACCCAGCATATAGAAGGTTTCGCCATTCAGGGCACGCACGTTGCGGGCGTTTCGGGAGGTGTAGAACAGACCGGACGGCGGAATGACGATACGGTTGTTCTTCCAGTCCACATAGCTGCCGCGGATGACGAGGCCTTCAGACGAGGTGAGCTTTTCTCCGCGGCGGTTGGTCACCTGCTCACGTCCGAAACCGCGCATCAGACCGCCGAAGGGCGCTGTGGGGTCAGGAGAGTGGAAAGCCATGTTGGGCATGACGTTCGGGAAGGAAGTAAAGGTGGAACCCTGCACTTCGGTGCCGAATTCAGGCATGGCGAGACGGTTGAGGAAGCTGTCTTCCAGAATGGAAATGAAGGTGGGAGCACGACCGATGAAGCAGTCGATGTCCTTGCGTCCCTTGTCCGTGAAGGAAAGGTTGTCGGTACGCTGGAAGAAGGCGTCACGCAGATAGTAGCTCTTCACGCGGTCGCCGTCGATTTCATCGGCAACGAGACGGAAGGCGGGCCGGTTCCATACGTCGGAATACTTCACCGGGCCGTCAAAACTGTCATTTGCAGCATCAAGAGTAAAATCTTCGGCATTTTCAAGCGTCAGTCTCTGGAGCTTGCCAGTAAGCAGGCTGGCTTCCAGACCGACCTTGTAGCGGGGATCCAGCGGCCAGGCTTCACCGTTCTTCACAGTAACGAGATCACGGTAGATCACAAAGCTGAGCAGACCATCCTGCCAGTCATGAGGCTCTTCCGTGGACCACGGCACGAAGTCGGAATGACGCAGATATTCAGGCTGAACGGCGATTTCAATACGCATATCCTCGCCGGGAACGGTGAGGCTGTAGTTGTCCTTTTCTCCGTCGGAATCCTTGTACCCCTGGGAGCTGAGGGGACGGATCAGCTTTTCTGCCAGAACGTTGCTGCCGCTGAAGTCTGTGACACGGACAAGAAAGCCGTCGCTCTGACGGAAGGCATAAATGCGCTTGGTACCGTAAAGGCGATACTCTTCCTGTCTGAGATCAAGCACCACGGGGCGGGAAAGAGAGAACGTGGCTTCTTCGATGACGGGATAGGTCAGAGAAGAAAATTTTGCCTGCGTGAAATCATGATCCTTGACTTCAAAACGGCTGGCGCCATATTCAAAGACAGGGTCAAGGAAGAATTCATCCAGCTGCTCCACGTCGCCTTCCATGTGGCTGCGGTCAGGCAGGTCCTTGATGGCCGGGAATTTCGAGGAAACTGAAAATTCCATGGGCCAGTGGCCGGAGGGAGCAATGAGCGCCATCTGAATATAGGGCAGATCGTAGTGATCAGTGGCATAGTCGAACCACAGTCTGTAGCCGGCATTGTCCACGATGACTTTTTCGCCCTTCTTCACCGAAACGTCCTTGACGGTACGGGTGGTCTGCACTGCATCCACGAGATAGGCGTGCTCTCCAAGAATGAGGAAAGGATCACGCTTGAAGGGTGCTGCATCCTGTTCCGTTTCCGAAATGTAGCAGAGTCCGCCCGCAGGAACTGTGGCCTTGCCGTCCTTCACGGAACTCTGACGAACAAGAACAGCCTCCGACAGATCTCGCTGCTGCCCGTACTGGTTTTTGAAGGTCTTGTGACGAAGGCCCCCGAGATCGGGAATGAAGGGCATATCGCCCGCCGGGGCAAGGCCATGCGGACTTTCCGCGGCCGGGGCGCCGGAAAAGAGGAGGCACAGCATGACTGCGGCGGCGCCGGAAACGAGAAGTTTGTTCATTAAAACTTCCTTATGGTTTGAATGGTCTGGCCGAAAAGGAGGATTCCCCGGATCGCGCGCGATCGTGCGATGGTCCAAACAGGGACATCCCGCCATACGACTACTATGCAGGAATCGTTCCAAATTTGTCATCCGCAATAATTGCGGAAGATTATAGCGAGATGTTTCTAAGAGCGGCAGCGGATTTTTGGGACAAAATGTGCGGTTTTCTGCACATGATAATGGTTATGTGTTCCTGTCCGCGCATATAAGGAAGAGAGTTTTTCTTTACCTGAACGAGGCTTGCCGTTATCATACTCCCCGCAATACGCTTCAGGATGAACTTATGAGCGAAAGCAGAAAAAGCGGCTATCATATTCTTGTTGTGGACGATGATCCGGAATGGCATGAAATTCTTGCGCTTCTTTTTTCACGAAAGGGCTGGAAAACAGAGACGGCCCTTTCCGGTGAAAGGGCGCTGGCCCGCCTTGCCGCCGGCGGCATAGACGTTGTCATCTGTGATCTTTCCATGCCCGGCATGAGTGGACTCGAAGTGCTGCGTCGTGTCAGGGCCATGAACGATCAGCTGCCTTTCATTGTGATGACGGGAGTAGGAACCATCGAAAGTGCGGTGGAAGCCGTGCAGCTTGGAGCTTACAGTTATCTTACAAAGCCGGTGAACAATGCCGAGCTTGCCTCTTTGGTCCAGCGTGCGGCCGAGCATGCCCGACTGCACAGTCAGCTTCAGGACAGTCCCCGGGAAAGCAACTCTCAGGTCTCCATGATTTACAACAGCCCTTCCATGAAGCAGGTGCTGAAAACCATAGGCAAGGTAGCAAGCACCAGCGTACCCATTCTCATAACCGGAGAAACAGGTACGGGCAAGAGCCGGCTGGCAGAGTATATACATCGAGCAAGTGCACTTCGGGACAAACCTTTTCTTACCATTGATTGTGCGGCGCTGCCGGAATCGCTTCTGGAAAGCGAGCTGTTCGGTCATGTGAAAGGGGCATTTACCGGTGCGGTGAACAGTCGCCGGGGGCTTCTTGAGGAAGCTCAGGGTGGAACGATTTTCCTGGATGAGATAGGAGAGCTTTCTCCTTCGACGCAGGCCAAGCTTCTGCGTGCCATTCAGGAACATGAAATACGCCCCGTCGGCAGCAATAAGAGCGTAAGTATTGATGTGCGCTTCATTGCCGCAACCCATCGACATCTGGAGGAAGATGTGAAGACAGGGCGCCTCAGGGAAGACCTTTTCTATCGTCTTTCCGTCATTCCGCTCTATCTTCCCCCGCTTAGAGAACGGCGGGAGGACCTTGCTGCTCTCATAGGTTTTTTCATTAATAGATTTA
Source organism: uncultured Desulfovibrio sp. (assembly GCA_900555975.1). GTDB lineage: Bacteria > Desulfobacterota > Desulfovibrionia > Desulfovibrionales > Desulfovibrionaceae > Mailhella. The sequence continues at coordinate 3,880 of USNI01000063.1, forward strand.
ACGAACGCTACGGACGCAATGTTACACAAATCAGTCCAGCAGCCATGAATATTCTTTACAGTCAGCCGTGGAAGGGCAACATCCGAGAGCTGGAAAATGTTCTGGAGCGGGCATTCCTGTTGACGGAAGGAGACAAACTCATGCCTGAAGCACTGGGCATGCTTGTGGACAGCGCCCATTTTCCCCTGCCTGTTGCGGTGGAGCAGGGGGTACAGGAAACGCCCCTTTCCCTTTCAGATGCTGTGCGCAATGCGGAGATTCAGGCTCTTCAGCAGGCACTGGCGCTGTGTAACGGAAATAAGACGCAGGCGGCCGAGCTGCTGGGCATTGGTCGAAGGACTCTTTATGATAAATTGGAGCAGTTCGGTCTGATGGATAGAAAGGGATAGGAGACTTAATTTTAGTCAACTGATACTTACTGCTGCACGTATGGCGGTTAGAGAGTCTGAGTATCAGGATCTCAAGAAGCTCATCAGTAAAACAGGTTAAAACGACAAGGCCCTGAAAATGTATATTTTCAGGGCCTTGTCACAGGATATATATAAATTATTTCTTCTTTAAGGTCGTCTTATACAGAAAAGCATTGTCGAAAATCTCATACCACTTCGGAGCGTCAGGGAAAACAGCGATCTTGTGAGACAGATCCTTGCCCTTCAGACCGGGGTAGTCTGCCGTGTAACGGAATGCGCGATGAACCATATTGAACATGGCATTGATGTCTTCAAGTCCCGAAGGATCAGCAATGGCATCTGCTTCACTCAACATGGGTCTCACATCTCCCATGCGGACGAAGGGACTGACATATTCCCACACGACTTCCTTATCTTTCGTTACTTCAAAAATATGGCCTGTGGCAGTGGATGTAATAAGAACGTTGCCATTGGGCAGGTGCTGTGTGGATCCCTGATAGGCACTGGAGAAGGAATTCGGATTCTTGGCAACATATTCCCATTCGATGCTGCTGGTCTTGATGTCCACGACCAGAGCACGGGAGCGATTGCCCTGCGGACGCAACCAGCCATTGTCGAAAAGACCAATTTTGCCATTTTCAAGCCAGGTGGCGTCGTGATTGCCGAACAGTATCTGGCTGCCGTCATCACAGAATCCGGGGAGGGGGCCTTCACCGTGATTGGAGGGATTGCCGAAACGCCATACTACCTTACCGCTCTTGTCATGATTGACGATAAAAACCTCACTGAAGTTACGAGAGCTGATAAGTACCTGATTGGTCTCAGGATTGTAGCGGACGCTGTTGATGTGCATCCAGTCGGAGTCGCCGTAGTAGTTTTTGATGGGAAGGCGGTAGTTGATATCGAACTGATCTTTGCCGGTTCCAATGTGATCCCAGGCGTGCCAAGACCAGACTTCATTGCCATGGGGATCAACTTCTACGATATAATCCGCCCACAGACCGTCGTAGTTTGGCTTATGTCCCGTGTCGGTTCCAGGTTTGGGCAGCGTGCCGGGCTTACGACCTTTAGCGATGGCCTCGTCATAGGTTTTATGCTCCCATGCGACAATCAGTGTATTGCCATTGGGCATGCGATCAAAGGCATGATGGCTTAGATGCTTGTCATCATAAATTTTGTGTTCCCATACGACCTTGCCGTCCCAGTCAATTTCCTGCAGACATCCGGTCATGCCGCCGAAGGGGACCTTGTTGTCGTAGCGAAGACCGCGAAGCAGATGACCGTTGGGCAGCAGCTCTGCGTAGAGGCCCGGGCGACCGGCCGTTTTCCATTCATGGACGATATTGCCTTCCATATCTAAGAGATAGGTCGACGTACCTATCATAGGGGAGACAAGCGTATAGCCGTCCTGAACCTTTGCCTTGTCGTAGACCAATACTCCTGTAGGGGTGGACATGACCTCCACGGCATTGGATGCCTGAGGAAATGCTAGGAAAGCGCCTCCCAAAAGAAGTGCGGCCGTAAGTGTGGTGGTAACGAGTCTGTTCATGATACCATCCTGGTTAAAGGGTTCAGGGTTGTTATTCATAATTGGACGTCAATTATGGCAGACGCGAAATTTTTGGAGAAGCGTTTGC
>USNI01000064.1 GCA_900555975.1 uncultured Desulfovibrio sp.
CCGTAGGCGGCAAGGGCGTCATTTCCGTTACGGCCAACGTACTGCCCGACATGATGTCCGCGCTCACCGCTGCATGCGAACGCGGCGATTACGAAGAAGCCCGTCGTCTGCACTTCAAGCTCGAACCCATGAACCGCGCCATGTTTGCCGAGAGCAATCCCATTCCCTGCAAGACCGCCCTTTCCCTTATGGGACGCATGGAACCCGACGTCCGGCTGCCTCTGTGCAGAGCCAGCGAAAGCACCGTGAACATGCTGCGGGACATGCTTGAAGCCTACGGCAGGATCTGACGTTTCCACGACCGGATCCGATCCCTGTTTGAAGAGCGCCCCTTCTGCTGCAGAAGGGGCGCTCTTTCTGTCGGGCCGCTGTCTGCGCAACAGAGGTTCTTCTGCGCCCCGTGCCGGGGCCTTCTCTTCCAGCGCATCTTCCGTGGAGGGGGGGAGACATCTCAGCTGGTCAGGATTGATGTTTATTTTTTCTTATCAGGAATTATTCTTGACAAGAAGAAATTTCATGACCATACTGTGTTCAACGACAATGCTTCGGAAACGACACTTTCGCCGCCGTTTCCAGTTTTCTCCCACCGCACAAGGAGTGAACCATGCAGTACAATACGCCTGAACAGCTCAAGGCCTTCAGCGGCCTTCCCATAGAATGGAATCTTGATCCCGCCGATGCCGTGACTCTCTATCTGGAATGGGGCAACAACGACTGGCGCGCCGAGCATCCGCCCGTCCGCTCCAAGGACGACTTTGCCCATTACTTCGTGCTTGACAACTGGACCGATCATCCCACGCTGCGGCTTGTCATGCGCAATTCCGAAGCCACGGAAGATTTGTGGGTCTTCCCCCTGCCCAGAGAACTGGAGGGTGATTTCCGCAGGGAGTTCGGCAGCCTGAAAGGTGTTTTCATGCCGTCCGACCCCATGAAGGACTGGTTGAAGGAAAAACTGTACGCGGCATAGCGGCCTCCGTTCTCTCAGAAGACAAGCCCGTCGGATTCCACCGGCGGGCTTGTTCCGTATGGTCAGGTCGTCAAAAGGAATCTCCCGGCATTCCCCATGCCCTGAAATTCCCGATGATGGTGGACCGGCGGAACGACGGCGCATGCCTGTCGGCGGGAAGGAATATCCGCTCCGGGGCCGTCCGAAGCCGGTTCTCCGGGCCTTGAGAAAAGCGCCCCGATGACTTCCGGAGGCCGTTCATCCTCTTGCCTACAGCGCGAAGCTGTGTTAAATTCATCGCCTTGCAGTGTATGGATCTTTTGTGCGAGAGTGGCGAAACTGGCATACGCACTGGATTTAGGATCCAGCGGAGCAATCCTTGAGAGTTCAAGCCTCTCCTCTCGCACCATGTTCCTGCGCCATTTTCTCTGCCCGCCTGCAAGGCGGGGCGGATCATTCATAAGGAGTTTTACCGATATGGCTCACAGCATCGAAGTCCTTTCCCCTGTTTCCCGCAAGATCAGCGTGACCGTTCCCGCCGAGGAAGTCAACGCCGCGCTCAACGCCGCCGCCCGTGAAGTGGGTGCTTCCGTCACGCTGCCCGGATTCCGCAAGGGCAAGGCCCCCGCTTCCGTCATCGAGAAGCGCTTTGCCAGGGAAGTGATTTCCCGTGCCACCGAAACTCTGGTGGAACAGCGCGTGGCCGACATTCTGAAGGAAGAGGATCTCAAGCCCATGTCCCGCCTCGACTTCGAAGGCGATCAGATCACCCGCGGCAAGGATCTTGCCTTCACCTTCACCTTCGAGACGCTGCCTGACGACATCAAGCTTCCCGAAGACCTTTCCGCCCTCAGCGTGGAAATGGGTTCTTCCGAAGCCACCGAGGAAGAAGTGGCCGCCTTTACCCAGCGTCTGCTGAAGAGCACCGCCACGCTGGAAGAAGTGAAGGAGTCCCGCCTGCCTGAAAACGGCGACATCGTCACCATCGACGTGGACGGCGACGTGGACGGCAAGACCGTTCCCGGCATGAAGGTGGAAAACTACAGCATCCAGCTGGCCGAACCCAAGGACGGCAAGGAGCTGTCCGAACTCGACAAGATCATCCGCGGCCTGCATGCGGGCGAGGAAGGCACCGGCACCATGGTCTGTCCCGATGACCACATCGACGAAAGCCTCCGCGGAAAAACCGTGAATCTGCGTGTGAAGCTCAGCAGAATCAGCCGCGAAATCCTGCCCGAACTTGATGAGGAATATGCCAAGAAGCTTGGTTTCCCGGATCTTGACGCTCTCAAGAAGATGATTGTCGATCAGGCCAATCACAACAAGGCCGCTTCCGTCCGCAGCGACGCCGAGGCCAGACTCATGGATTCCGTGCTGGAAGGTCAGGACTTCCCGCTGCCTGAAGCCGTGGTGAAGAACCAGCAGGAAGAATACGAGAACGAAATCCGCGACTACCTTGGTCAGCAGGGACTGGACAAGACCGCCATCGACGACAGCATCAAGAACATGGCCGACGAATGCCGCAAGCAGGGCGAAAGCCGTGCCCGCGTAGTGGTGTTTCTCACCGCCCTCGCCCGTCGCGAGAAGCTGGAAGTCACCGTTCCGGAAGTGGACATGCAGATCATGCAGATGGCACGCCAGTACAATCAGGATTTCCACAAGCTGCGCGAGACCCTGTATGAAAACGGCGCCGTCAATGCCATTCAGGACCGCATGCTCACCAACAAGGCCATGAACCTCATGTTCGACAAGGCTCAGAAGGTCGCACCCGCCGAGCCCAAGGCCGAATAAAGAATCAGGAAAAGGAATGATTCCCCGGCCCCTTCAGCCGGGGAATTCCTTTCTTAAGGAGTCCAGACGTGACTATCCCCTTCGTTATCGAATCCACCGGACGCGGAGAGCGCTCGTACGACATCTACTCCCGTCTGCTCAAGGACCGCATCGTGCTCCTGTGCGACGAGGTCAATGATGCCACGGCCTCGCTCATCTGTGCCCAGCTTCTTTTTCTTGAGTCCCAAGACCCTGAAAAGGAAATAAGTCTGTACATCAACAGCCCCGGCGGGTCGGTCACTGCGGGCATGGCCATCTACGACACCATGCAGTTCATTGCCCCTCCCGTAGCCACGCTGTGCATCGGTCAGGCCGCCAGCATGGGAGCCTTTCTGCTGGCCGGCGGCGCGAAGGGCATGCGCTACAGTCTGCCCAACAGCCGCATCATGATCCATCAGCCTTCCGCCGGGATACAGGGCCAGATCACGGACATGGACATCCATGTCCGTGAAGGCATGCGTCTCAAGAAGAATCTGAACCGCATCCTGGCCGAGAACACCGGCAATACCGTTTCGCGCATTGCGGCAGCCACGGAACGCGACAACTTCATGTCCGCCGAGGAAGCCCTCAAGTTCGGTCTGATCGACCGCATTCTCAGCTCCCGTCACGACGTGGCGGCTCTTTCGGGAAAACAGGCATGAGCGACGAACAAAAGGAATTGCACTGCTCCTTCTGCGGCAAGAGCAGCTCGGAAGCGCGCCACTTCGTCGTGCAGGGGGACGTGTGCATCTGTGATGCATGCGTGGCGGCCTGCGCCAGCATCATGAAGGAACAGGACGCCGTGGACGCGGGCGTCGACGAGACCCCGGACGGACTGCTCACTCCGCAGCAGATCAAGGCAAGGCTCGACGACTACGTCATAGGACAGGATCGCGCCAAGAAAATCCTTTCCGTGGCCGTGCACAATCACTATAAGCGCGTGTTTCATGCCGGAGCCATCGAAGGCGTGGAGCTGGAAAAGAGCAACATCCTGCTGCTTGGTCCTTCCGGCAGCGGCAAGACGCTGCTGGCCCGCACGCTGGCCCGTGTGCTCAAGGTCCCCTTCGCCATAGCCGACGCGACCACGCTCACCGAAGCCGGCTACGTGGGCGAGGACGTGGAAAACATTCTGGTGCAGCTTCTCCAGAACGCCGACTATGATCTTGACGCCGCATGCAAGGGCATTATCTATATTGATGAAATCGACAAGATTTCCCGCAAGGCCGACGGTCCGTCCATCACCCGCGACGTATCCGGCGAAGGCGTGCAGCAGGCTCTTTTGAAAATCATCGAAGGCACCGTGGCCAACATCCCGCCCAAGGGAGGACGCAAGCACCCGCAGCAGGAATTCATCCGCATGGACACCTCGAACATTCTGTTCATCATGGGCGGCGCGTTCATTGGACTGGAAAAACTGGTGGAATCGCGCTCGCGCGGTACCGGCATGGGCTTCGGAGCGCACATCGAAAAGAAAACCGAACATCGCATAGGAGAACTGCTTGACAAGGTGGTTCCCTCCGACCTTGTGCAGTTCGGACTCATTCCCGAGTTCATCGGCCGAATTCCGGTCATCACCCATGTGGAAGAGCTGGGAGTGGACGATCTGCTGCGCGTCATGACCGAACCGAAAAACGCTCTGGTCAAGCAGTACCAGAAGCTTTTTGAGCTTGACGGTGTCACGCTCCGCTTCGAGGAGGACGCGCTTCGCGCCGTGGCTGAAAAGGCTCTGGAAAACAAGACCGGCGCACGCGGCCTGCGCAACGTGCTGGAAAACGTGATGCTCGACATCATGTATGAACTTCCCACCCTCAAGGACGTCACCGAGTGCGTCATTACCCGCGGCGTCATTGAGGGAACGGACAAACCCGTTCTGACGAGGTCCGATTCCGGGAACTGACGGATGACATCCGGCTTTTCCGACGCCGTCTCCGCGACTCCGGAAAGAGGCAGGCGACAGCGGCACGAAAAACGGATCTTCGAGAGAACGAAAAAACTTTTTCGGGGAGATTCCCCGCCCCTCCGGTCTTGCGTTCCTGCTTCTCCGCCTTTCAGGTCGGACAGGAACGCAATTCCGTAAGGGGAACAAGAGGTTTCCTATGGCTGAACAGACTCCGCTGGAATTGCCCATCATCACGCTGAGAGAGGTGGTGATGTTTCCTCACGCCGTCATGACGTTCCATGTCGGGCGTTCGGCTTCGGTAAGCGCCATCAACAGTGCCGTCACCGAATACGACAAACAGATATTTCTGGTCGCCCAGACCAGCTCCGCCATCGAGAGACCCGGACTTGAAGACCTGTTCCGGATCGGTGTGGTGAGCCGTGTTCTGCGGGCCGACCGCCTTCAGGACAACACCATAAAGCTTGTGTGCGAGGGTTTGTATCGCGCCTCGTGGCTGCCGCTGAACGCAAGTTCCGCCTTCGGCGACCGCGCCTTTCCCCGACTGAGAACCGTACGCGTGGAAGAAACCCTGGAAAAGGACGACGAGCTCCCCGCCGTGGTGGAAGCGCTGCAGGAATCCCTGTCCGAGGCATGCCGGCAGAACCGCCGCATCACGCCGGAGCAGCTGGCCTCCTTTGCCCTGCTCGAAGATCCCGGGACTCTGGCCGACGCCGTGGCTCCCTGCCTCAGGGTGGACTATCTGCACAAGCAGGCCATTCTGGAAACCCTGGATCAGGGTCAGAGGCTGCGTCAGGTCTATGAATATCTCGGCGGCGAGCTTATTGCCTCCGGCATCGACAAGACCATCAAAAGCCGCGTCAAGGCACAGATGGAGCAGAACCAGAAGGAATACTATCTTACCGAACAGCTCAAGGCCATCAACAAGGAGCTGGGGCACGACGACATTCAGGCCGAAATTCTGGAACTGGAAGAGACCCTCAAGGCCAAGAACATGCCCGAAGAGGCCCGTGAACGCGCTCTGCGCGAAGTCCGCAAGCTCCGCCAGATGCCCCCGGCCTCCTCGGAATACGTGGTTGCCAGAAACTATGTGGACTGGATCATCGATCTTCCGTGGAACGAGCTGAAAAAGATCGACATCGACCTGGCAAAGGCCCGTGCCGTGCTCGACGGCGGCCACTACGGTCTGGAAAAGGCCAAGACCCGCATTCTGGAATACCTAGCCGTACAGAAGC
>USNI01000065.1 GCA_900555975.1 uncultured Desulfovibrio sp.
CAACAGATGCATCGTATCAGCTCGTCCCTGTTTTTTTCCTGTAAAAAGACGTCCTGCAGCTGGACGGGAGATGCGGAGAGTATGGAAATTCCGGCCCTGCGGATTTCATGTTCAAGTCTGACCAGATCTTTCTCCTCGCAGGATTCCTTTCGGGATGCCCATCTCCGGATATGGGGCCAGCCGGAGCTTTTTGCGACGTCGAGATAGATACGTATGCCCTTGCCTTCCGGATATCGGAACAGGGTGACGGCAAGGCGTCCAAGTTCAAGAATATGCAGCCGTCCGTTTCCAGCGGTACACGGGGTGAGCAGCTGCACGGCATCCGGAAGATCCCGGCAGGTTTCACAGAGGGCATGAAAGTGCTGTGAGCCGCCCATGAAATGAAGTGCAAGCTGCACCATGGAGGCACCTATCATGAGTCCGGGGGAGACGGAACCGTGAAAGTTCCGGGCGGCTTCGATGAAGTCATCACGGGAAGAGAATACGAACATGAGGTTACGCTCGTTTTGAGGTTTTGTACGGAATCATTTTTTTCATGTTAAAGCGCAACGTTCGTGTTGGGTATGATAAAGGACATGGCAACAAAAAAGCCGTCTTCTGAAGGGAAGACGGCTTCTTGCTTCGCTGTTGAGGATGGAATTATTCCATGCCCATGGCTTTTTTGACTTTATCGAACAGGCCGGACTTGCCTTCCTCTTCGGAAAGGCGTTCGAATTCTCTGAGGAGCTTTTCCTGTTCCGAAGAAAGCTTTGTGGGCGTTTTGACCACAATGCGTACCAGCAGATCCCCCGTACGCTTTTCTCCGGGAAACTTGAGACCTTTGCCTTTAATCTGAAAGATCTTGCCGTTCTGCGTTCCCTTGGGAATATCGAGATCGAGTTTTTCGTCGTCATTGATGCTGGGAATCTGAATACGGGTTCCCAGCGCCGCCTGCGGGAAAGTAATGGTGGCGGTGTAGATGAGATTTTGTTCATCGCGGTCGAAGACGTCGTCATCTTCCACATGAAGAACAACGTAAAGATCTCCTGGAGGTCCGCCGTGTACCCCCATCTCTCCTTCACCGCGCAGTCTCAGCCGCGCTCCATCGTATACGCCGGCAGGAATGCGTACGGAAAGCTCTCTGACGGTTTCGACTATGCCGTCGCCTTTGCATTTCGGGCAGGGCTTGGGAATGGTAAAGCCGCGGCCGTGGCAGGAAGGGCAGGGCTGCACGAACTGCATGAAGCCCTGGCGAATGGCAACCTGACCGGAGCCACCGCACTTTTTGCAGGTTTCCCGGGACGACCCCTTGGCGGCTCCTGAGCCGTTGCATTCGGGACAGGTCGCATGACGGGGAATCTTGATGGCCTTTTCCGTGCCCTTTGCGGCCTCACGGAAGGAGATGGTCATGTTGTAGCGCAGATCGTCGCCCTGCTGGGGACGGGGACCGCGCGAACGTGCGCCTCCGAAGCCGAACAGGTCTCCGAACACGTCGCTGAACTGGGCGAAAATATCCTCGGCGCTGTTGAAGGTCGAGCCGCCCATGCCTGGATCGGCGGTACCGAATCTGTCATAATTGGCGCGACGTTCAGGATTGCGCAGAACGTCGTAGGCTTCCGCGGCCTCCTTGAATTTCTGTTCCGCCTCGGGATTGTTCGGATTGTGATCAGGATGATACTTGAGCGCCAGTTTTCGGTAGGCGCTCTTGATCTCGTCCTCGGAGGCGTCTCTGGAGACGCCGAGAACTTCATAATAGTCGCGCGTGCTCATGAAAATTTTCCGTAAAACAGGGCTTAGTCGTCGAGATCGGGCGTGGTTTCGCCTTCAACAGGGGTATAGAAGCGCTTGTCTTCGGGCAGAACCTTGCCTGCGGCGATTTCACGCAGCGGTGACGACTTCCTTGTTCTTGCTGTCCACCAGAGGTTCGTAGCCTTCGCGGAACTGGCGTACACGCTTGATGGCCATCTGCACGAGCAGAAAACGGTTGTCCACGCGGCGCTGGCAATCTTCAACGGTAATACGGGCCATGGAATGCCTCCAGGAAGTTTTTCCGGTCGGGCCGGATGATGTCAAAACATATACAAGGAACCATGCCGGAATCGGCACGGGATAAAATAAAGGTCACGGCATGATGCCGAACCATTTTTTTTATCTGGAGTGACCTGTGTTGTCAACAGGTCGAATCTGCTTCGACCCCGGGGAACATCGATAGGTTCCCCGCGGCCGGAGCAGAAAGGAACGCCGGAGCGCCTATGGGAGCATCAAAGGCTGGTACGCTTATTTTCTGCGTCTGCCGAAACGATGCACGTTTTTTTCCTGGTCCACGTCGATGGCAAAGAAATCGTCGGGAGCGCCGTGAAAGTCTTTGTGCTCCTTATGGTCGCGGACGGGTCTGCCGGAACGGAAGGAAGATTCATGCCGGCGATATCCGTCTTCGTGCCGTCCGGTGGCGCGCCGATGTCCGCCGTCTTCGTGAAGGCGGCGGTCCGCAGGACGGAATGCCCGATCTTCGTCGTAAGCGTTCTTTCCGTGTTCCTGCTTTCCGGGGAAGGGACGGCCGTATCTGTTGTCGTTGCGGCGTTCTTCCCTTTCCATGCGACCGCTTCTGCGACCCATGCCCTCAGCCTGCCGTTCAGAACGGAACCATTGCCCTTCCCCGGCAGACTCCTCGTCCCGACGGAATCTGGGACGGGCAGGTCTGAAGGCGCGGTGTCCGTCTCCGTCAGGAAGGTCACGGGGAGATTTTCTGTCACGGAAGGAACGATGTCCGTTGCGGGAATAGTCTTCCTCCGAAGAAAAGCGCTCTTCCCCATGCCGGAAGGAAGATTTTTTGCGGAACGATCTGCCGTCCGGACGAAAATCATCTCCGTCCTTTTCATGGATATCCTGATGACGACGGTTCTTATTCCAGGGCCTTTCGGTATGCGGTCGGCTGCGGAAGGATGGCTTTTCCTCCCGGGGCGTTTCATCGTCCCAGCTGTCGGACGCATAGCGGCGGCGACGCGTCAGTTCCTCGTCGTCCCGAGGCGGACGGAAGCCTTTTCTGTCGGCAAAGGCGCGACGACCGGAGCGACGATCTTCTCCCTCATTGCGGTCGGAGCGGGCACGTCTCGGCGTGCGGTCATCATTCCTGCGTCGGAAAGGACGCCGTTCTTCTTCATCTTTCTGGTATTCCAAGTCTATCTCCAGTCGACCGACATGCACGCCGGTCAGTGTTACGGTCACTCTCTGTCCGAGGCGGAACGTCTCGCCGCTGTGTTCACCGCGGAGTTCCTGCCTTTCCTCATCAAATATGTAGTAGTCCCGGCCAAGCGTTTCCACCCTGACCATGCCTTCCGTCGGCATGCCGTCAAGTTCCACGAAAAAGCCGAAATTCATGACGCCGCTGATGACGCCTCCGAAGCGTTCTCCCGTCCGTCCCAGCAGCAGAAGACACCCCATGCGGCGTCCGATTTCCCTCTCCGCGTCGGTTGCCGCACGTTCGCGGGCATTGCACTGATCTGCCGTTTCCAGCAGCTTGTGTCCCGCAGGAAGCGCTCCCCACGTATCGAGGCCGAGAACATAGCGTAAGGCCCTGTGATTCACAAGATCCGCGTAGCGTCGTATGGGGGAGGTAAAGTGGCAGTAGCAGGACGAAGCAAGGCCGAAATGCCCGTCTTCCTCGGGAGAATAACGGGCCTGCATCATGGAACGCAGGGCAAGCCGGCTGACGACGAAGGACTGATCCGTTCCGGAAGCCGCATCCAGCACATGGGGAAGCCAGCCTGGAAGACCGGCCTTCGCAGCCCGCGGAAGCGGCAGGTCGGCATCTGTGGAGCGCAGAACATGGTAGAGCTCCTCCAGCCTGTCGGGACCGGGGGCCGGATGCACACGATACAGCAGAGGAGCGTTTCTGCGGGTGAGAAATTCCGCTACGGCTTCATTGGCCCGTACCATGAAGGCTTCGATGAGTCTGTGACTGAACAGCCGCTCCCTGTTGCGGATGCCTGTCACCATGGCGGTACCGTTTTTCTCCTCCACCAGAAATTCCGCTTCAGGAAGATCGAAGTCCAGTCCTCCCTGTCTGTGCCGGCGCTCCATGAGCACGTCGGCAAGCGCAGCAGCCTCCCTCAGCATGGCAGGGACTCCCGGCGCCTTTTTTTCCATGTCGACCGCCGTTTCGCCCTGCGGGTCGTCCAGCATGCGCTGCACTTCCTTGTAGGTCAGGCGGGCGCGGGAGATCATGACCGCATTGAGAAAACGGGAATCCGTCAGATTTCCCTCCCTGTCCAGCCGCATGTCCACGGCCATGCAACGACGTTCCTCGCCGGGACGCAGGCTGCATACGCCGTTGCACAGCGCTTCCGGCAGCATGGGCTCCACGGACATGGGAAAGTAGTAGGAGTTGCCGCGTTCACGGGCTTCCCTGTCGAGCGCGGTCCTCGGATGCACATAGTATGATACGTCCGCAATGGCCACAAGAAGCCGCCAGCCGTCCGGCGTGCGTGAGGCACAGACGGCATCGTCGAAGTCCCGGGCATCCTCGCCGTCTATGGTGACGAGCATTTCTCCGCGCATGTCCGCAAGAGCGGGATCGTCGAAGGACGTATGTCCGGCCGCTTCTTCCGCTTCGGCAAGGACGTTGTCGGGAAATTCCATGGGAATGCCGTTGTTCAGCTTCGTGAGTCGTTCCTGGACGGCTGCGTCGTTTTCAAGGCCGAGCGTGGCCTCGGCACGGCCTGCCCACAGGGGACGCCCGCCTTTTTCCTTCAGCTTGTCCGAAACGGTGACACGCAGCAGTTCTCCTTCTTCAGGGCGTTTTTCCAGCCGGGAGACGTCCGTCAGCACGTCGAAGTTGAGGCGGGAGTCGGCAGGACGACAGAGCAGCGTCTGATCCGAATCCCCTCTGCCGATGACGCGGACCACGATTTCCGTCTGTCCGCGGCTTACCACGGCGACGACTTTCCCTTCCTGTTTTTTGATGGAACCGCGCTTCATGGGCAGAAGCATGACGTCCACCACGTCGCCGTTCCAGGCATCACCAACGTTTTCCGGGGCTATGTAGATATCCTGTCCCGTCCGGGCAGCAGCATCTTCCGGCGTGACGAACGCCGCCCCGGAACGCTGGGCGGCAAGAATGCCGCGGCGTTTTCTGAGCGCCTCGACCGGCACCCAGCTTCCGCCTTCAAGGCGGACGAGTTCACCGTTGCGCGCCAGATCGTGCAGAGCTTCCAGAATGTCCCGCTTGAGTCTGCGGGAAAAGCCCCCGGTGCGGAGAATGTCGTCGAGACGCAGGGGGCGTCCCGCACGTTTGAGAATGTCGAACAGCCGCTGTTCGTCGAAATCTTCCTGTCGTTTCATGATGAGATTGCACGGGCGCATGGCGTTCGTGACTTGGCTGAATTTTTCGGGGAGGGGGATCGGCGTCTTTCAGTGCAGATGATTCCGCAACCAGTTCTCCCACCAGAGTTCGAAGGGGACGGCTGCCTCCTGTCCGCTGCCGGTCAGTTCTTCCGCGCTGAGAGAGGCAAAGAAATGCGCGGAAACCTCCAGAGAAAAGCAGGGTACAGGCAGATGCAGCGCGGACAGCTTTACGGCGTCCTTGCCGGTGCAGATCAGCGGCAGCCCGATCTTGGCAAGATGGACCTGTTCTCTGCTGAAGTCGTGATGGTCGGGGAAGGCAAGTATGTGTTCCGGCTCGCGTCCGAGAAACGCTGTGACCGTATGCAGCGCCTGGGCAGGATCGCCGATGCCGCAGACAAAGGCATACGGCCCCTGAACGGCGGAAGCATCGAGCGGAGTATGCTGTATTCCTGTCTGCAGGCCTGCATGGACCGGAAGCAGTCCCACGGGAGCCATCCGGAAGGCGAATACCGGACGGGGCCATGCTTTCAGCCTTGATCTCAAGGCATGGAC
>USNI01000066.1 GCA_900555975.1 uncultured Desulfovibrio sp.
CGGGCACGCCGGCGACAACAAAAACAATAAGCAGAAGAAAGACAGGATGCGCGCCGAGCCGTACCACGTCCTGGTAGAAGAACGGCATGCCCGCAACGCACAGCACGGCGACAAGCCACGCCAGCAGCGTGGAAAGAATGAACACGACCGGCACGCGACGCCTGCCGAACACCGCGCCGAACACGATGTCCGCCGTGCCGGAAGCCAGGATCAACACGGCCACGACGCCGGAATAAAGAAGGGCTGTGTCGCGGAAGTACAGCCCGAAAATCCGCATGACGCAGGCTTCCCAGCCCATGAACACGAGTCCGGAAAGAAAGGCGGCCGCATAGAGCCGTCCGGGCACCGGTCCGTCCTGCTCCGCCGGCGGCGCGGATGGCGCGGCAAGACGCGGCGCAAGCGCAAGAACGGCAAGACCGAGCAGCACGTTGACGCACACGGCAAGATGATGCGTGACCGTCACCCCGAGAAAACGGATGCCGAACGCCCCGGCCAGAAGCGATCCCGCAAACGCGCCGAGCGTGTTCACGCCGTACATCCAGGCAAGGCCCCTGCCGCCGGCGGGACGAACATACGGCGTCAGCACGGGCAGCACGCAGCCCATGGGCACGGCCGGAGCCAGCATGGCCGCTCCCGCAAACGCGCAGGAAAGGCCGGGCGAGGAAAGCCCTCCGATCCACGCATGGACATGCGGAACGAGAAAGGCCAGCGCGGCAAGGATGAGTTCCAGCCTGCCGTAGAGGGAAAGCGAACCGCCGTTCTCCGGGGCAAGACGTCCGCCCAGACGGCTTCCCAGCGCAAGACCGAGAAAGAACATCGCCGTGACGAACGACACGGACAGCAGGGTGGAACCGAGGGTCAGACTGAAAAGCCGTATCCAGAGAACCTGATAGACGAGGCTGCAGCAGCCTGAACAGAAACAGAAGAAAAGGACGGTCATGTGCTGACCGGTCATGCGTTCGGCATTCATGCTCCGGCTCCGGAAACGGGAGAGAGGACGCGCCTCTCCCCCGTGCAGAGGTTCCGCCGTCAGTAGCGTTTGAAGGTGGTGAATTCCTCGCCGGACATTTCCACTTCGTGATCCTTGCTGATGGACGGATCATAGATGAAGGGATCCTTGTATTCCACGGGCGTTTCCTTCGGGGCCTTCACCTGCTTCACGTAGTCGTAGGGATAACGGTAGGCGCGGTACACGGAGTTGGTCGGACGGGCCTTCTTGTCGGCGCGCTGCAGTTCCTCGGCCACGAAGCCGCTGACCATGCCGTACCACATGTAGGGCGTGACGTATTCCCAGACGGTTTCATGATCCGGCGTCACTTCGAAGATGCGGCCGCCGTCGCCCTCGCAGATGAGGGTGTTGCCGTTGGGCAGACGCTGGGCCGAACTGATGGTCGCGCTGAAGAAGTAATGCGACAGGGAATGAGTCGGGCCGTATCCCAGAGCCTGACCGGAGTATTCCCAGACCTTCTTTCCGGTAACGGGGTCGAACTCAATGACTTCGGAATAGGGAAGACCGTTGTTGAACACCATGATGTTGCCTTCGCCGGGCAGACCGCGGGGAATCATGTGCGCATGATGCAGCATGCCGCCCGCAAACAGACCGCGATAGCCGCCCTCTTCAAGCTTCATGCCCAGATGACGCAGCGGATCGTCCTTGCCGTACTCCGGACCGACCTGCCATACGGGCTTTCCGGTCTTGTGATCGAGAATGTAGATGACGGACTGACCGTCGTCGCAGATGATGTTCTCCGGATGAAAGCGCTCGTCGCCCGCATCGTACCACTTGTTGGGTCCGAGCCAGGAGGCCGCGTTCTGGAAATTCGCGATGCCCTTCATGTCGTCGGCATGGTCCATGTAGTTCCACGACCAGACGACATTGCCGTCCTTGTCCACGATGACCAGAGCGGCGCTGTCCTGCCCGTTCACTTCCTTGTGGCACTGGATGAGGGTTCTGCCGTTCTCCTTCGGCATGGAGGTGGGCGTGTAGTACACGGCCATGCCCTCGCGCTGCAGATCGTGATGCTGCTGCGCGCTCCACATGGTCTTCTGTCCCCTGGCCTTCAGTTCCGGCGTGGCCTCGATTTCAACGCCTTTGTCCCATTCCCAGACGATCTTGTCGTCCCAGGTCTTTTCCACCACGGCGGAGCCTTCCAGAAGTCGTCCGGTCCACTTGTCGGGATCGTACAGCACCTTCTCGGCCGTTGGGCAGAAGCTGGGCGGGCTGACCTTCCACGCGCATCCATTTGTTGACCACGTTGCCGTTCATGTCGATGAGGGGCAGACCGTGGGGCGTGGCGCGCAGCACGCACAGAAGCGTGTAGCCGTTGTAGGCCTTCTCGGGATTGTAGATGGTCACGCCCGTGGGAAAGACCGTGGGCGCGGCGCAGGCCGTTCCGGCCACTCCCATGACCAGAGCCAGACCGAGCAGACAGCTCTTCAGTGTTCTCATACATCCGTTCTCCTGTTGCCGGCCCGTCCTGTCCCCGGACGGGCCGATGATCGATCACCGGGACGCATTCCATTGTGCAAGAGCCGTGCCGAAGAAAACTATTTTTCATGATTCCGACGGGATATGCTGAAACATCCTCGACATTTCCCGTCAAAAATGTTGAAATATCCACTTTTTCATGTATATTTCCACTTTATGTGGACATTTCCACTTCACCATTCTCCGGAGTCGCCATGCCCGACCTTCTTTCTCCCGCCCTCTTCCGCAGCGCCGTGGCGTGCATCTGCAGCGGCGCGGACATCAGACGCATGCTGCACGACACCCTGCACTTTCTTTCCGCCTTCCTGCCCGTCGACGCTCTGGCCCTCAGCCGCTTCGAGATGGACAGGGGTGCGGTGCATCGTCTGGCGCTCTGCCACAGGGACGGCTCGGAGGAAGGGGAGTCGCTGGAGAAAATCCCGGACAATGTGCTGAAATTTGCCTGCGGCATCATACGCTCGCGCAGACGCTACGTGCTGACCTGCTCCTGCGCGGACAATCCCGTGCGCGCCTACATGCACGACTGCGGCCGTTCACGCTTTCAGTCCGCCGTGGTGCTGCATCTGTACGTCGACGACCGCTATCTCGGATCCGTGGACGTGTTTTCCGAAAAGCCGCGGGCCTTTTCCGCCGAAGACGCCCGCATGCTCGATCAGCTGGCCATGCCCTTCACGCTTTTTCTGAACGAGCATCTGCACGGCACGGACAGACCAGCGCCCGCCCGCAGGGCGTCCGAACCCGCGCTCGTCACGGGCATAAGCGCCTCGTTCGCCGACGTCTGCCGTCTGGCCCGGGACGTGGCCGCCACGGTCACGCCTGTGCTCATCACCGGAGAAACCGGATCGGGCAAGGAAATCATGGCCGATTTCATCCAGCAGGCGTCCGACCGCGCCCACCGGCCCTTCATAAAGGTGAACTGCGCCGCCATTCCCGCCTCGCTCATGGAAAACGAATTCTTCGGCCACGAGGCCCACGCCTTCACAGGTGCAGGACGCGTCCAGAAAGGGCGCTTCGAACGCGCCGACGGCGGCACCCTTTTTCTCGACGAAATCGGCGAACTGCCTGCCGAAGCGCACTCCAAGCTTCTGCGCGTGCTGGAACACAAACAGGTGGAGAGGCTCGGCGGAAGCTCCCCCATCCGCATCGACGTCCGCATCATCGCGGCCACAAACCGCGATCTGGAACGGCTGGTGCGCGAAGGCGCCTTCCGGCAGGATCTCTATTACCGGCTCAACGTCTTTCCCATCGCCCTGCCGCCGCTCAGGGACAGAAAGGAGGACATTCCCGCCCTGGTGCGCTTTCTGCTGCAGAAAAAGCAGCGCGAACTCGATCTGCCCATGCTGCTCGAACCCTCGCAGGAGGAACTTTCCCTGCTCATGGATCACGACTGGCCCGGCAACGTGCGCGAGCTGTCCAACGTGGTGGAACGCGCCCTCATTCTGGCCCAGCGCACCGGAAGACTGCACTTTCAGCCGGAAGCCCATCCTGCGCCCCTTCCCGGCAAAAGCGCGGTCGACGTCCCCTCCGCACAGCCCCTTTTCAGCGACGCCTCGCCCGTCCTTCCGCTCAGGGACATGGAAAGAGCCTGCATTCTCCACGCCCTGCGCAGAACGAACGGAAAACTCATGGGCAGAAACGGCGCCGCGGAACTTCTGGGCATCAACGGCTATACCCTGCGCAGCCGCATGGTGAAGCTCGGACTTCTTCCCGCCGGAAAACGGTCCGGCGGAAACGGATCCTGACCGACCCCCGTGAACATTCCGTCTTCAAGACCGCGCATGAACGCATGAAGAAAGGCCGTCCGACGTGCCGCACGGCGGTTCCGCATCTCTCCGAAGCGAAAAAAAACGTCCTTCGACGTCAAAACACACTTTTGCCAGAACAGCGTCTCTCCGACCCTCTCCTAACCGACGTGAAAAATTCCCTTTTTACGTTCCTTGTTTTCTTTTGAAAAAAAAATGTCTTCTGTATTTGACAATTTTTGAAAACCTACTAATCTGAAAAAAATCGTCTTCCCGGAACCTTTTCCCGTCCGCCTGCGGCGGGGATGCCGGACGATGGACATTCCCCGCGTTCCGACGCGGGATGTCCCCCCGTTCGTCACCGGGGACGGAGCCTTGCGCTTCCGTCCCGGAAAGGCCCGGAAAGACACGGACGCCGGTTTTTTCTCTCTCCTTGTGCGGTACAGGGCCAGAAGCCGTGCGATAACTTCTTCCCTTTTCCGCCATGGATCGGCTGCTGCTCACTCTGACCATCATCTTCGTCAGCCTCATTGCCGGCTGTCTCATCCGGCAGTGGGCAGGCTCCGGTCCGGCTCCGGTCCAGGAAAGCTCTCTCAAGGCCGTGCGGCTTCTCATCCAGAAGATCGCCATGTTCGGCCTGATTCCCGTCTCCGCCATGCTCTCCCTCTGGGGACTGCCCTCACCGGATCCCCGTCTTCTCGTGCTGCCCGCGCTCGGTCTGGCCGCCTGGATCTGCGGCGGCGCCCTCGCCGTCTTCTTCTCGCGGCGCATGGCCCTCTCTCCCGAAAAAACAGGCAGCATGTACTGCTGCGGCACCTTCACCAACATCGGCGCGGTGGGCTGTCTCGTGGCCGTCATGCAGTTCGGCGAACAGGCCATCGCCATGGCCTCCCTCTACCGCCTCTGCGAGGAGATGTTCTATTTCGGCGTCGCCCTGCCCGTGGCGCGCAGCTTCAGCGCCCACGCCGGGTCCCTCTCCCGCTCCTTCCGCCTGCACGTCGATCCCGTGCTCGCCGCCATCCTCGCCGCCCTGGCCCTCGGACTCGTCCTCAATCTTGCAGGCGTGGTTCGTCCCGCCGTCCTCGGCACCATCTCCTCCGCCGCCATGATCGCGGGAACCATCTGCTTCCTGCTCTCCATAGGCATGGGACTGCGTCCTTCGCGCATGACCTGCTATCTGCGCGAAGCCGCCGTCATTTCCCTCATCAAGTTCGCGTTCGTGCCCGTCATCGTCACCTCCCTGGCCGTCCTGGCCGGTCTCGGCGACGTGGAGGGAGGTCTGCCCCTCAGGGTCGTGATCATTCTCTCCTCCATGCCCGTGGCCATGAACGCGCTCATTCCCCCGTCCCTGTTCGATCTGGACCTGGCCAATGCCTGCTGGGTATTCACCACCCTCGCCCTCGTGGTGATTCTGCCCATCCTCATTATCATCCTGCCGCTCTTCTAGGCGGCCCAAACCCTGCATCCGCCTCCATGCCCAGGGGCGGGAGCAGTCTCTCTTCACACCGGGCGCAGCGTGACTTCGGTCACCGTGCACATATCCCGAGGAGGATCGTATGAAGCGCCTTTTCCGTA
>USNI01000067.1 GCA_900555975.1 uncultured Desulfovibrio sp.
TCTGCACATCATGGACGCCTGCCTCGAAGCCGGCGTGAACTATCTCGACACCGCCAACTATGAACCGCCGAACGACGCGCATTTCGAATACAAGTGGCAGTGGGCCTATCAGCAGAAGTTCAAGGACGCCGGTCTCTGCGCCCTGCTCGGTTCCGGCTTCGACCCCGGCGTGACCAACGTGTTCTGCGCCTATGCCCAGAAGCATCTGCTGGATGAAATCCATGTCCTGGACATCATCGACGCCAATGCCGGCGATCACGGTCTGCCCTTTGCCACCAACTTCAATCCCGAAATCAATCTGCGCGAAGTGTCGGCCAGGGGACGCTACTGGGAACGCGGGGAATGGGTGGAAACCGATCCCCTCTCCTGGAAGATGAACTTCGACTTCCCCGAAGGCATCGGCAAGCGCAACTGCTACCTCATGTATCATGAGGAACTGGAATCTCTGGTGCAGAACCTCAGAGGCATCCGCCGCGCCCGCTTCTGGATGACCTTCGGAGACTCCTATCTCAATCACCTGCAGGTCTTCAAGAACGTGGGACTCATCGGCATCGAGCCTGTGAAGTTCCAGGGACACGACATCGTTCCCCTGCAGTTTCTGGCCAGACTTCTGCCCGATCCCGCCTCTCTCGGTCCCCGTACCGTGGGCAAGACCTGCATCGGCTGCCTGATGCACGGCGTGAAGGACGGCAGGGAACGCACCGTCTACATCTACAACATCTGCGACCATCAGGAATGCTACCGTGAACTCGGTTCGCAGGCCATTTCCTACACCACCGGCGTGCCCGCCATGGTCGGCGCCATGATGATGGTCACCGGCAAGTGGAACAAGCCCGGCGTGTGGAACATGGAACAGATGGATCCCGATCCCTTCCTGGAAGAACTCGGCAAGTACGGCCTGCCCTGGAAGGTGACCGAACCGACCCTGTAATCAGACGCAAGGGGCGGAAGACTGAACGACTCCGTATTCCGCCCAATTTCATGTATTTCCGAGAATCTGGGAGCGGACGGAACAAGACCGTCCGCTCTCCTTGTCCGGGGAGGCGCCATGACGGCCGAAGAACAGATCGCCAGACTGGAAGAACTGGCCTATTTTCAGGAAAACCTGCTTTCACAGCTCAATGAAGCCCTTACCGGTCAGCAGAAGCAGATCGACATGCTGGAAAAACGCATCGCCGAACTGGAGACGAACGTCACGATGCTGATCGACGCCTCACAGGAAGGCCCTGCCAACACGCTTCCTCCCCACTACATGCCCGAACGCTACTGATGACGGCTCCGATCCCTTCACGACCTTTCACCATGACGACGACCATGAACGAATATCTTGCCAAACTCCGCCCCGAATCGTGGCCCTCCCCCTGCTTCGTCACCGATCTTGCGCTTCTGAAAAAGAACGCCGCCGTTCTCGACGACGTGCAGAAACGAACGGGCGCCAAGATCATGCTTGCGCTCAAGTGCTTTTCCCAGTGGATGACCTTTCCCGTGCTCTCCCGGGCCATGCGGGGCCCGCTCTACGGCTGCTGCGCCAGCTCCCCCGACGAAGCCAGACTGGCGAAGGAGGAGTTCTGCGGAGAAGTGCACGCCTTTGCCGCGGCCTGGAGCGAGCAGGAGCTTGCGGAAACGCTGCGCTGGGCCGACCATGTCGTCTTCAACTCCTTCGCCCAGTGGAAAACCTTCCGACCTCTGGTCAAAAAGGCCGAAGAGGAACGCGGCATCACCATCGAATGCGGTCTGCGCCTCAATCCCGAACACTCCGAAGGCGCGGTGCCCATCTACGATCCCTGCTCGCCCGGCTCCCGCCTCGGCATACGTCCGGCAGCCTTCCATGCCGAACTGGAAAAGGATCCCCATGCGCTGGACGGCATCTGCGGCCTGCACTTCCATACGCTGTGCGAACAGAACGCCGACAGCCTCGCCCGCACGCTGGAAGCCGTGGAAAGGCACTTCGGCGAATACTTCTCCCGCATGAAGTGGATCAACTTCGGCGGAGGCCACCACATCACCCGCGCCGACTACGAAATCGACCTGCTCTGCCGCTGCATCGAGCACGTGCGCGACACCTACGACGTGCAGGTCTATCTTGAACCCGGCGAAGCCGTGGCGCTCAATGCCGGCGTTCTCGTGGCCACGGTGCTCGACGTGGTGCAGGCCGACATGCCCATCGCCATTCTCGACACCTCGGCCGCCTGTCACATGCCCGACGTTCTGGAGATGCCCTACAGGCCAGCCATCATCGGCGCGGGCGAGACCGGAGAAAAGAGCTTCACCTGCCGTCTGGCGGGCAAGTCCTGCCTTGCCGGCGACGTCATCGGGGAATACTCCTTCGACGAGCCTCTGAAGAGCGGCGACAGACTGGTCTTTCTGGACATGGCCATCTACAGCATGGTGAAGACCACCACCTTCAACGGACTGCGCCTGCCCTCCATCGCCATCTGGGATTCGGAAACCGATCAGCGCCGCGTCACCCGCGAATTCGGCTATGAGGATTTCCGCAGCCGTCTGTAGCAGCCTCATTCCGTCATGAGAGAAGCCCCTTTCCCGGCAGCGGGAAAGGGGCTTCTTTTCAGTGGCAGGCGCCATCAGCGCTTGAACGTCAGGCCGTCGGCCTCGAACGGCAGATATCGGGGCTTTTCTCCGTCGGGCTGACCGTAATAGGCCATCCAGTACGGACGAAAGAACGTTTCACAGGAGGCTTCCCCGAAGGTCGGCAGATTGCGGCACATACGCATCACGATGCGTCTTGCGAAATCCTCCGCGCACTCCACGGCTTCCTGTCCGTTCAGTTCGAACTTTCCCTGCTGGAAATGTCCCCCCTGCACGGGTGCAAGCTGAAGATCCGTATCCTTCACGGCGCAGCGCCCGTACAGAGCATTCACGATCACAGTCATGACGCCTTCGGTTGCGTGGCGGCGGAAGGGAAATCTGCGCGCCTCCACGGAGTAGGGAAGACGGACCATGTAAAAGCGCACATACTCCAGCCGGATATCCGTCAGCGGCTGACGCACAAGTATTCTGCCCAGGATTCCGCCTCTGAACTGCGCCGTGCGCAGAATCGATGTCCGCGCCACCGCCACGGGTGTAGCCATCATGTCCATGATCCAAGCCTCTCTTTCGCCCGCGACGCCGGGCGATATCGTCATCCGCGATGCTGGCGGAAGAAGTCCCTGATGCCGAGAACGGTTATTGCCGTGCACACCACGGCCACGATGCAGGGAAGGACATAGCCCAGCAAGCTCACACCGTTGACCAGTCCCCACACAAGAATGACGGCTTCCACTATGATGGCCACGACAAATCTGATATCGACGACAAGATTACGATCCATGGGATGCTCCAGAATATTAGCATTCGTTGACGGGTTCGGCATTGCGGTCGATGGGTCTGCCGATCATGTTCCCCACGAGGAAGAGCACGAAGGATACCGGCAGTGCCACAAGCATGGGCTTCAGACCGAAAGGATTGCCGAGAAGCTGCCAGACAAGTGTGGTTCCCATGCCGCCCAGCATGCTGAGGAAACCTCCGGCCACGGTGAAGCGCCACTTCCAGAACAGACCGCCCAGAACGGGGACAAAGGCAGAGGCAAGATAGAGTCCTCCGAGGAAGATCACGGCATCGAGGACGGCGGAGAACTGGAAGGCCAGCAGGCAGCCGCACAGGCCGATGCACACCATGAAGAAGCGGGTAAGCCGGATCTGTTCTCTGTCGGACATGCAGGGGCGCAGCAGCGGCCGGACAAGATCACAGGTCAGCGCGGTGGCTCCGACGAGGAAGAAGGAACTCATGGTGGACATGATCACCGCCAGAATGGAGCATATCCAGAGTCCGGTAAGGAAGGGATGCATGGCGTTGATGGCCATGGTAAGAAAGGCCTTGCTGCCCTGAAGTTCGGGATACATGGCCCGGGCGCAGAGTCCGAGCAGCGTCATGACGGTATCAAAGGCCATCCATATGAGCAGACAGGTCAGATAGGCACGCTTTGCCGTCTTTGCACTGTTGGACGCTCCGAAACGCTGATAGGCGGCAGGATCGGCATAGACCTGGAATCCCAGCAGGAAGAAGACAAGAAGCTGACTGACGGACAGGCCGCCCGTTGGAGAGAAATGTCCGGCGGGAAGCGCATGCTGGAGTCCCTCGAAGCCGCCCACGCCGGTCCAGAGTCCCGGAAGCAGAAGCAGCGTGAGGCTGGTCATGAGAAAGAACTGCAGCACGTCGGTCATGACCACGGACCAGAGGCCGCCGAACATGGAGTAGCAGATGACGACGCCCACGATGACCACGCCGACGATCCAGTTGGGAAGGCCGGTGATGGTGTTGCCCATGATGCCCACGGAAACGATGTCCATGAGACGGCTGGAATAGCAGACGATGAGTATGGCACCGAGGAAGGCGACGGGTTTTGCATAGAGTCTTCCCAGAAGGGCGGGAATGGTGTTTTCCTTCACGCCCCGCACGCGGGGAGCCACCCACAGCGCCAGAGGAATGCGTCCGAGATGCGCAGGCACGCACCAGGCGACGAACGCGGCGATACCGGCGTTGAAGGCCAGTTCCGCCGTTCCGAACACGGCGCCGGAGCCGTACCATGTGGCCGCCACGGTCGCCACCACCATGGGATAGGAAAGGGCCCTGCCGGCCATGAGATAGTCTTCGGAATTTCTTACCTTGCGTGAGACGTACCATCCCACAAGAATCATGATGCCGAGGTACATGAAGATGGCCAGCCAGTCGAGGTCTGTCCAGTTGACGACTACATCCTGCATATGTCTCTCTCCCGTGTTTAAGGTTCGGCTTCCGGACTCAGGCGTATCTGCGGGCGATGTCCGACAGAAGGCCCGAAGCCATCAGGTCATAGCCTTTGACGATGTCCTCGCTGATGACTCGGTCATGATCGAGGAAGGGAACGACGGAACGCACCGCTTCATAGGCACAGGCCGTGGCCGTGCCGAGAGGCGCCAGACCGCGCAGATCCACGGCCTGTGCCGCGTGATAGGACTCCATTCCCAGCATGAAGCGGAGATTGTCCACGATTTTCGCCGTCTTGCGAACGACGAGGGGTGCATTGGAAGCGTGATCCTCCACCTCGCCGGAAAGAGCGAGATAGTCCGTACACGCCGGATTGGAAAGATGCCGTATTTCCGCTTCAAGCGCGGAAAAGGTCTTCTGATGCGTGGTGTAGGCCATCACGCTGGTGCCGTCCGGACTGAGAAAGCGGGGCAGGCGGCTGAAGGAAGGAGAATCCAGCTTGATGACCTGATAGCAGATGTTGCGGGCCAGATGACTGAGAGCCAGACCGAGCATTTCAAAGCCCAGCGTCCATGACGTCACCTCGAAGTTGGCATTGTGAACGAAGCGCCGCTCCTCCGCCAGCACGCAGGGATTGTCGTCGGTGGCGTTGATATGCAGAAGCAGCAGCGGCTTCAGATAGGAGATGGCATCCCTGACCGCTCCGTGCACATGACAGGCGGACCGGAAGCAGAGCGGATCCTGCATGGTGGCCGTTACGCCCGGCTGCCAGAGAAAACTGCCTTCAAGATAGCGGCGGACGCGTGCGGCCGTATGCATGGGGCCGGGAACGGGACGCCTGAGAAAACACGCCTCGTCGAGCGGCGACACGTTGCCTCCGTAACCTTCCAGAGTCAGCGCATAGATGAGGTCGGCGGCATCCATGAGTCTTTCGCAGTCTTCCAGAGCGAGCACGGCCATGCCTGCGGATACGGCGTTGCTGCTGACAACGGCCAGTCCCTCCTTGCATCCGAGCGTCAGAGGCTCCAGACCGGCTCTTTGCAGTGCCTCAAGCGCGGAC
>USNI01000068.1 GCA_900555975.1 uncultured Desulfovibrio sp.
CAGCAGTTCCCGAGCCACTTCGAGATCCACATAGTTGTAATATACGACGGTAAGATACCGTATGCCCTTGACCCATGCATCCATGATGAGGAAGGTGGCGTTCTTCCGTCCCTTGGTGTTGGCGTCATGGACATGATGGTCCAGTGTGAGCTGATTCCATTCCTCCGGCATCTCCATGAGGTGATGACGGGTCAGAAATTCCCTTACGATGCGAGGATTGCCGGAAACGGCCTTGCGGAAGTCATGAATCAGCCGAAGCTGTGCAGCCTCATCGTTTCGGGAACGGATGATGGCCTTCATGATCTGAATGAGCACCCGTCCGGTATTGTAGCGGAACGTCGTCTGTGCGCTGTTCAGCACTTCGTCGTGCAGGGTGCGCAGCGCCGCCAGGCGATCCTCCGCAGGTCCGCTTTTGGTCAGACTGCCCAGAAGGTTGATGACGGCCTGTGCCATGCGGAATTCATGGGTGGTGCTCAGGTTGAGTATGCCGTGCGGATGAAGCCGTGCATTGAAGATTTTGTGTTCCAGATCGGAGGAGGGACCATAGTCGATGATCGTGTTGATCATCCTCATCAGCGCTCTGTCCTGCCGGTCGAAGAAAAGCATGTCGGGCATGGGAATACCGCCGGTATTTGATCCCCGCAAAGGGAAATGAGAGAATTGTGACAATTCTTCATATATACGTTCATATATTCTTCACAGTCAATGACAGAACTTTTTTATGACAGATTCTTTATAATTTTGTGAATATAAAAAAGACATTCACAAGAAAGAGACGTTTCAATGCCGCTGCGTCGTGCGGTCCTTGTCGCGCCGAAGGCCCGGCATGATGCCCCCCATATGCAGATCATGAACATGTCCGACAGAATACGGGAGATCGATCGCGGCGATGTTGCCATGTTCATCATGAGAAGGATCGGTATGCGTTCATGCACGGAAGGCGTCATGCAGGGAAGAAAGAATTTTGTGCTGTAAATCACAAGACATCCGAAAATATTCCTCCCCGGTCCTCTCTTTCTTCAGAAGACAGGACCGGGGAGGAACGGCTTTGGGATCATCCGACGTCAGAGAATCGTTCTGACGCGCGGCTTCCTGGTATGGAGCCGGACAAAGCGGCGGCCGCGTTGTCCGCACGACCGGGCATGTCGCAAAGATGAGGATCAGATCGTCTGATAGGGCTTTTTCCCCTCTTCATACAGATCGACACCGAAACAGTCGGTCACGACGGTGACGGGAAAGTCTTCCACGGTCATGGCGGCAAGAGCCTCCGGACCAAGCTCCGGCCATGCCAGAACCTCGTACGAACGGATGCAGCGGGAGATCAGTGCCGCGGCGCCTCCCGTGGCGGCGAAGTAGACGCAGACATTGTCGCGGATGGCATCCATGACGGCACGGGAACGGTTGCCCTTGCCGATCATGCCTGCCAGACCCAGTTCCATCAGACGGGGGGCATAGGCATCCATGCGGCCCGAAGTGGTCGGTCCGGCGGATCCTATGGGTCTTCCCGGTTTTGCCGGTGCAGGACCGACATAGTAGATGATCTGTCCGGCGGGGTTGAAGGGGAGCGTTCCGCCTCTGTCGAGAGCTTCAATCATGCGTTTGTGGGCGGCGTCGCGTGCGGCGTAGACGGTGCCGCTGATGAGTGCAAGATCACCGGCATGAAGATGACGGATGTCATCCTTGGAAAGAGGAGTGACCAGACGATGCACGACGGACATGGGAGACTCCTTAGAGAACAGCTTCGGCGTGACGGGCGGCGTTGCAGTTGATGTTGACGGCCACGGGCAGACTGGCGATGTGCGTGGCGCAGAACTCTATGTTGACCTTGAAGGCCGTGACGCTGCCGCCGAGTCCCGCGGGACCGGTGCCGAGTCTGTTGACGAGTTCAAGCAGCTCGTCTTCCAGCCTCGCATAACGGGGATCGGGGTTGTGGCTTTCCACGTCACGGGCGCAGGCCTTTTTGGCACAGAGACAGGCAAGCTCCATATTGCCGCCTATGCCTACGCCGATGACCATGGGCGGGCAGGGGCTGGCACCGGCATGACGCACGGTGTCGAGCACGGCTTTCTTGACGCCTTCAAGACCGTCGGCGGGCACCAGCATATGCAGCGCGCCCTTGTTTTCGCTGCCTGCGCCCTTCGGGGCGAGGCGGAGCGTGATACGGTCTCCGGCCACGAGTCGCGTATGGATGACGGCGGGCGTGTTGTCTCCGGTGTTCCTGCGTTCAAAGAGAGGTTCTTCCACAGAAGATTTGCGCAGATAGCCTTCCGTATATCCTTTGGCTATGCCCTGATTGACGGCATCTTCGAAAAGACCGCCCGTGATGTGCACGTCCTGTCCGATGTCGGCAAACACTACGGCAAGTCCGGTATCCTGGCAGATGGGAACCTGTTCCGAGGCAGCGATGTCGGCGTTCCGCATAAGCTGGTCGAGCACGTCCCGCCCGGTGGGGGAAAGTTCGCATTCCCGGGCATGGCGCATGGCGGCCAGGGTGGATTCGGGAAGATGACAGCAGGCTTCGACGGCCAGTCTGGCCACGGTATCGCGTATGAGTTCAGCGGATATTTCTCGCATGACGGCTCCATGGGAACATGAAATTCGGCATGACCATAGGACTTTTTTTTCGGAAAATAAACAGGCGCGTCATGCTCTTTTCCGGCCGCATGAGGACTTCCGGAAGAAAAGAGGCCAAAAAAGAAGCCCGTCCTCCAGTCGGGACGGGCCGGGAAAACGAAAGGGACCTCTACATTCCCGTGATCACGGAATTGACGGATACCTTGTTCAGCTGTCCGAGCTTTTCGGTCATGGCGGAAATGGTTTCCCTGCTGCCGTCCACGGCAAGGGAGATGATGGATACGCCTCTGTCGCGGTAGGGGATGCCCAGACGGCCGACGATGATGTCGGAGTACTGATGAAGAATGGCGTTCAGAGCTGCGGAGGCCTCGATGTCTTCCACGATGATGCCGACGATGCCGAGATGGTTTTCACTCATGTGTGTTCTCCGTGTGAAAATCTTTTATGGGATGAGGTCGGGGCAGACAGACGGCTGTCATGAGCCGGGAGGCCTCCCGGCCTTGCAGACGGCGCGAGAGTTTCAGGAACAGAGCGTCTTGTCAAGAACTTAGAGGCGGGACGACAGGAGACTCCACGTTTTCAGGCATGGGAGAAGGGCGGGTATTCCCTGCAGCAGAACCGTCGATCAGGACGTGACAGACCGGATCACGGAAAGAATATTCTCCGGGAACGGGACGTCGCATCGGCATCGCAACCGACCCACACGAAGCGGTCGTCCCGCAGGCAGGTGTCGCCGCGATTCCAGCGGTAGGCCACCAGAGGTCCCCCTCTGACGGCACTGTAGTCGAGACAGGCCAGGGAGGGAGAGTACAGACGTACCGCTTCTCCGGGGCTGCGCCAGTAATGGCCGAAGAATGTCGGGTATTCCACGGGAATGGCATCCCAGATTCCCGGTTCAGGAACGGCATCCCCGGGTATGAGTTCAAGATCATCGCTTCCCGCGAGCGCCATGTCCCGGCACGTTCCAGCCATGCCGAGCCACCATTTGACACGGATGCGGCTTCGTTCGTGGCCGTCCTTGTCGCGCAGAACCGCTCCTGCGGGGAGAGGTATCTCCGGTCCTTTGAGCAGAGTCTCCACGGCCTTGTGTTCGCAGCTCTGACTGTCGCAGCAGGCCCGCAGATAACCGGTCTCGGAAAGACAGGGGGCGTCGCTGCGGCCTGTGACCAGACGTTCTCCGCCGCATTCTCCGTTTGTAAGCATATCCATGTCGTCCTGGGACCAGCAGGCGTGTACCATGTGAAGACGGTTTCCATGTCCGCCGAGATCTCCGAGTTCCAGCCACAGAGGCAGTGTCTTCATCCAGCTGATCCATGGCTGGTAGCAGCCTGCCAGCTGTTCCAGCGTGGCCGAGTGCTGGGCTGTATGCCTTGCATCGTGACGACGGAGAAATTCACCCGGATGGTCCGGATCGGGAGTATTCCAGCATACGGCGTTGAATTCATGATTGCCCATGAGACATTCTGCGGCGCCGGCATCACGCATGCTGCGGACGATGGTCAGCGTTTCCAGAATCTGCGGGCCTCTGTCTATGTAGTCGCCGAGAAAGACGGCCATGCGGTCGGGATGGCTCCATACGCCGCCGCTTTTCTCATAGCCGAGTCTGGAGAGCAGGGATTCCAGTCTGTCCGCACATCCGTGTATGTCGCCTATCACATCGTAACCATTCAGCATAATCAGCTCCAGATGCCGTCGCGGGGTCGGGCCGGAATACCCTTGGGAGACGTCTCCGCCCCTGAAATCAGTCTCAGCGTAACACAACTGTCACAGAGATAAAAGAGGAGCGGCGGGATGATTATGAAAAGGCTTCGGGATAGCTTCCTTTTTGGCTCTTCCGACTTCGTCGGAGCGGACGGCGACGGCTGCATGAACTTTTTCGCAGAGACGAAAAAGGGGACGCTCCGTGGAGCGTCCCCTCAGGCAGACCGGAAGGTGTCCATATGGCGGACGGAAGGTGTCAGGCCTGTCTGTCATCTTCCGCAAGACAGGCGTCCAGCGCGGAACAGATCGCCTTTTCATCCATGTGTCTTCCGATGAAGACCAGCTTTATCATGCGGTCACCGTAACGGCTGTCCCAGTTGCGGTCGAGTTCCGGATTGGCACGGCGTGCCTGTTCTCTCTGTCCGGCCGGAGCCGAGGCCATCCAGCGTCCGAAGGGCGTGGCCACGGTCTGTCTTCCAGCCTGTTCGAACATGTACGACATGGACGGTTTTCCTCTGAACCAGAGAAGCCCCTTGCAGCGGATGACGTTTTCAGGCCAGCCGGCCTCGACGAAATCACTGAATTTTTTCTCATCAAAGGGAGCGCGGCGGAAATAGACAAAGGTGGAAATGCCGTATTCCTCGGTATGGGAATGGCCTTCCTCGTGTTCGTGATGTCCGTGTTCGTGATGATCATGCCCTTCGGCGTCTTTTCCGGTGCGTCCGGCGTCGAATTCCTGCAGCGTCCGTATCCATCCGGCGGATTTTCCGGCGCGGACGAAGTTGAAGGCTCCCGTGTCGAGAACGTCCTTCACGGCCACGTTTCCGTAGTTGGTTTCGATGATGCGGGCTTCCGGCTGGAGCTGACGGATGACGGCCTTCAGCGTGGAAAGCTGCTGCGCGGACACCTCGTCCACCTTGTTGAGCACGATGGTGGTGCAGAATTCGATCTGCTGGATGAGCAGACTTTCCACGTCTTCGTCGTCGTTATCCTCAAGAAGCTTCTTGCCGCTGAGAAATTCGTCAGCCATGCGCATGGCGTCCACCACGGTGACGATGCCGTCCAGACGGCAGACCGTAGGCATGACTTCATCACCGAGCGTGATGGCCTGCGCTATGGGCATGGGTTCGCAGATTCCGCTCGCTTCGATGAGAATGTAGTCATAGCGGCAGGTGGCGATGAGATCCAGAATCTGCTGGATCAGATCGTCCTTGAGCGTGCAGCAGATGCAGCCGTTGGAAAGCGGCACGAGGCTGCCGTCCATGGTCACATTGCCGCCTTTTTCAATGAGCGCGGCATCGATGTTCACTTCGCCGATGTCATTGACGATGACGGCAACCCTGTAGCCTTCCTGGTTGGAAAGAACATGATTGAGCAGCGTGGTCTTGCCCGCGCCGAGATATCCGGTAAGCAGCGTGATGGGAACGATGTTTCTGCGCATGGGAAGAAAAAAGGCCGCCTTCGGCGG
>USNI01000069.1 GCA_900555975.1 uncultured Desulfovibrio sp.
GTATTTATGCTATGCTGCCTTTGGGCGCAGTCACAGAAGAAAAAATAAATAAAATTATGATCGAGTTTTTTTTCACAACAAAAAATAACATCAAATGACAAAGCATTCCTTACTTACTGAAAATAATGTCGAGAAAATGTGAAAGTTATGTTTTACTCCGACGACAAGATGCTTGGAAACAGGAACGCCGAAAGTCTGCCTTGGTCGGGAAAAGGTCATGCGGCACATGACGGCATGGTACAGGAGTCTGGAACGCATTCGCTTGACCCCATATGCAAAGAAAGACGGCGTCCATCCGACCTGCAGAATTGTCGGCATTACCGTTCATCTATGGCGCAATGCACTGTTCCTGCCATGAGCATGTCTTCAGGAACACTCCATGCACTTCTCTCAAGCATGCCACCCCGGAATCGACAGTACAAAATCACTCAGGAACACATGGGAAGCCTTCCTGACTGAAAAGGCAGTGCATATTCCACTGAAGATCAGCTTTTGAAAACGAACCGACGCATGGAAATGCTGAGCACGATACCTACAAGAGCACAGTTCACCACGAGCGCCGTTCCGCCATAGCTGATGAAAGGCAGAGGCATGCCCACAACGGGCATAAGTCCCACGACCATGCCGATATTCACGAGAATCTGCCAGAAAAAATAAAAGAAAATCCCCGCGGCAAGCGTACTTCCAAAGCGGTCCTTGGCATCACGCACGGTGCTGTACATGGCCATGAGGAACAGACAGAACAGCGTGACGAGAGCCATGCATCCGGCAAAGCCCCATTCCTCCCCAAGCACGGCTATGGCGAAGTCGGTATGCTTTTCCGGCAGAAAACGCAGCTGACTCTGCGTCCCCGCAAGAAAGCCCTTGCCGAACATCTCTCCGGATCCGATGGCAATCTGCGACTGAATGATATGGTAACCGGCTCCGCGAGGATCCCTCGTGGGATCCAGAAAGGTAAGAATGCGCTCCTGCTGATAATCATGCAGCACAAACCAGCCCAGAGGCATGAGCAACGGAATCACCAGAAGACAGACGCGCAGGACTCTCCAC
Organism: uncultured Desulfovibrio sp.; assembly: GCA_900555975.1. Classification (GTDB taxonomy): domain Bacteria; phylum Desulfobacterota; class Desulfovibrionia; order Desulfovibrionales; family Desulfovibrionaceae; genus Mailhella. Next base: position 1,051 of record USNI01000069.1, read on the forward strand.
TTCACCCCGTGAAAGAGCACCATGCCTCCGAGAAGCACCAGCACCGTCAGGCCGGATCCCAGATCGGGCTGCTTGGCAATGAACAAAAAAGGAATGATTCCGATGGAAAGCACCTGCCCGAGCCTCTTCCAGCCGAGGGCCTCCCCATCACGGCACAAAGCCTTGGCTCCCATCATGAGCACGGCAAATTTTGCAAGCTCGCTCGGCTGGAGATTCATGACGCCGAGATCAATCCAGCGTTTGGCCCCGTACACCGTCTTGCCGACGATGGGCACAAGCAGAAGAAGAAAAAGAACGACGACATAGCAGGGAACGGCCAGCCTCTCGATGCGCCTGTAGTCGATGAGCATGCACGTCACCATGACGCCGAGACCTATCAGGCCCCACACGAACTGCCTCTGATAGAAGGGGGAAAGAACGAACCCTCCTTCGATGCGTGAACCGCTGGCAGAATACAGATTCACCATACCTACGGCAAAAAGCAGCACCGTAGTGAGCACAAGCCCCCAGTTTATCTGGAAGAACATCCGTCTGTCTGGCATCTGCATGGGAACCTCGGCAGGAAACGCCGGAACGGCCGGCGTACGGAAAAAATTCCGCGGGAAGATGCCTCCACGGCCCGTCCTCCGCGCAGGAAGCACGGAAGTTCTCCCGTCCGAGACGTCTGCAGCGGGAGAACTTCCGTGTGCAACGTATCTTATTTTCCGGAAGCCATTTCCTGATCCCGGCGAAGCGCTTCCAGCACGGCATCGGTCACATGTCCGGGAACAGCACAGCGCTCCATATGATTGACGCCGCGGATGGTCGTCCCCGAAGGGGAGCATACCTTCACTCTGAGATCGGCAAAGCTTTCGCCGCATTCCAGAGCCAGTCGCGCCGTTCCTTCCATCATGGCCGCTATGAGTTCTCTGGCGACGGGAGCCTTGATTCCCATGGTGATGCCCGCATTGAGCAGTCCCTCCATGAAAAGCAAAGCAAAGGCAGGTCCGCATCCCACCAGCGAAGAAAAGGCAGGGAACTGCGACTCGGGAAGAACGACGGCCATTCCCATGAGACGGAACATCTCCAGAAGTTCCCGGCCCCGTTCTTCGCCGAGGGAGGAATCCTCAAGACACAGCGCGAACACGCCCTTGCCCACAATGACGGGAAGATTGGGCATGCAGCGGACCACGGCACAGCGTGCCTGCACCCCATGACGCAGCTTTTCCTGGGAATAGGCGGCTGCAAGAGAAACCACCACCTTGGACTCATTCAGCGCCGGGCGTATTTCCTCCAGCACGGCATCCATCTGATACGGTTTTACCGCAAGAATGATGATGTCAGCCTTTTCCGCGACCTCAAGAGGCGTCTGCGCGAAGGTGACGCGATGGCGTTCCGGATCGATGCCTTCCACCTTGGCGCGGGTATGGTCGTGACCTATCAGCGTGAATGCCTCATGGGGAACCAGTCCTTTCAGCACTCCGCCGCCCATGTTTCCGCAACCTATGCAGCCCACGATCTTCATGGCTCAGCCCACGATTTCCGTCCGACTGAAGAAGAAGGCGACTTCCCGGGCGGCGGTTTCGGGAGCGTCCGAGCCGTGAACGGCATTGGCCTGCACACTTTCGGCATAGCGTCTGCGGATGGTGCCCTCTGCTGCAGCTGCAGGATTGGTCGCGCCCATGAGCGCACGATAGGAAGCTATGGCATCCTCGCCTTCCAGAACGGAACAGACCACAGGTCCGGAAATCATGTACTCCACGAGATCGGCATAGAAGGGACGATCCTTGTGCACTTCATAGAAGGCTTCCGCCTGGGCACGGGTAAGACGAATCATCTTCATGGCCACGATGCGCAGTCCGCTTTTCTGGATCATGGCCAGAATTTCTCCCTGCAGATGACGGGACACGGCGTCAGGCTTGATGATGGAAAGAGTTTGCTGAAGCATGGAATCCTCCGTCCTGGCATTGCGGGGCACGCATACCGAATGCCCCTGGTCTGAAAAAACTTTCCGTGCCGCAGAAACGCCGCGGCAACTTTCGGACAATTGACCGAAAGCTGTGGAAAGCTGCGGCCCCGTCACGGCAAAACGACAGAGACCGATCTTCTGCCGGACGGAGCCTGAAACACTGATCCGTGTCTGAAGCCGCCGTCGCTTCTCTTCCATGGAGCAACGACCGGAGGCTCATTTCCGGGAACGACTGTAAGATTTTTCCAGCCGGGGAACGCCGCATGACGCTTCCCGGTTCCGCCTTCTAATTTTTCAGCGTCTTGAGCACGGGAAGCGTTTTGGCGAACTGAAGAGCAAGTCGCAGCTGATTGTCCTTGTCGAGCATGGCCTTCACTTCTTCGGCATCGCTCAGCGTCTCCTCGTTTCCGGCCTTCTCGCCCTTGTCGTCCTTCTGTTCAAGGTGACCGCGCAGATCCTTTTCACGCAGAAGCAGAGCAGGCTCCGGTTCCGTCTCGCGCGGGGCTTCCCATGCGACCTCGAAATCAGGAGAAATGCCCTCGGCCTGTATGGACTTGCCCGAAGGCGTGTAGTAGCGGGCCACGGTGATCTTGAGTCCCGCTCCGTCGGCCAGAGGAATCAGATTCTGTACCGATCCCTTGCCGAAGGTGCGCTCGCCGATGATGAGGGCGCGCTTCTGATCCCGCAGCGCTCCGGCCACGATTTCCGAGGCCGAGGCCGTACCGGAGTTTACCAGCACGACCATGGGGCAGTCCAGATCTTCCGGCTGAGCATGCGCCCTGAAGACGCGTTCGGAAGAGGCATCTCTGCCCCGCATGGAAACGATCACGCCGTCCCTGAGGAACTGATCGGCAACTTCGACGCTCTGATCAAGCAGTCCGCCGGGATTGTTGCGAAGATCAAGAACCACCCCCTTGATGGCACCCTTTGCCCGTGCCTTGGCAACGGCATCAGCCACTTCCTGTCCCGTATGACCGCTGAAGCGGGTCAGACGTATCCACCAGTAACCGGGTTCCAGCTCGCGCGACTTGACGCTGATAAGCGGGATGGCATCGCGTTTGATCTTCATGGTCACGGGGCGTGAACCGTTTTTATGCAGGACCTGAAGTTCCACCGTCGTCCCGCGCTTGCCGCGCATTTTGCCAACTACGTCGGTCAGGGACATTTCCATGGTATACTGTCCGTCCACGGCAATGATGGCGTCGCCGGCACGGAGTCCGGCCTTGTATCCGGGCGTATCCTCAATGGGGCTGACGACCATGACCTGCCCGTTCTCCACGGTGATTTCCACACCGACGCCGAAGAACTCGCCCGTGGTGTTTTCCTGCATTTCCTGAAATTCCTCTTCCGACATCAGCGTGGAATGAGGATCAAGATTCTGAAGCATCCCCTTGATCGCGCCGTCGAGCAGCTCCTTCTGGGACACGTCGTTGACATAGTACTGCTCCACCATGTCCAGAATCTGACTGAAACGGCGCAGGGAATCATAATCATTTTCCGCGCTGACGGCTTTCATCACGCCGCCGCCGGTCAAAAAAGTAACGAGGGCGAGCGCCGCCGTGGTCAGAACTCGAATTTTTTGCATGAGGGCCTCCGATTCGGATGGAACATCCGAGACAAGATAGAGCCGTTCCCGGTAAAACGCAACGTATTTCCTTGCGTTCCGGCCGTACGAAGACGCTGTCTTTTCTCCTTGTTTTCTGCCGCTCTGATCCGGAATGCCCCTGCCGGCAACATTTCATTTGACGAGCGCGCGTGAGCAACGTACCCAAGAAGGAAAGGGAGACCACACAATGAGCCTTATTTCCGACCTTCCCGCCTGGCTTGAGAACTTCCGTCCCGACGACAATCTCTATGCCGATGCCTATGAAGGAACTCCGGCCGAACTTCGGGCGCTGCTCAAGACAGCCATTGCCTTTGCCTTTCACCGCTGGAAACAGGACGGAGGCGAATATGTTCTGGAAAACAGAAGTACCAGAGAAGGTTTTATCCGCACCGAACACGTCCGGCCTGCCGCGTGGGTGATGGCCGTCACGGCGGAAGGGTTCGCCTCCCCGGCGCGTTTTCTTGCTGCACTCGTTCCCGCTGTCATCGCAGGCACGGGGCGCATAGCCGTCGTCTCTCCCCCCCCGTTTGCTCCCGCCGTATCCATGGCTCTGGAACTTGCCGGGCTGGAAGATTCCTTCGTGCTCGACGAAGACCGACTGGCCGACCTCTACCGGGATCTGCATGATGCCTCTCCGGACGGACGAGTCCTCGTCTTTCCGGACGGTCGAAACGGACTGTCTCCGGGCCAGAAGGCGCTTCTGCACAGAGCTGCGGCCGACGGGGTGCCCCTGTACCGCGACCACCCATCACCCAGACTGCTGGCACGCCATGGCGACGATAAGGAAATCCGAAGACGTCTGCTCTGGCTGCATCCCGACGCGGACCTGCTTTCCGAAGATGCGCCGGATGCCGATGCCCTCTATCTGCCGGAAAACGCCCCTTCCTCTGCGGCAGTCTGCGATGCTCCATTCACCGCCGGACCGGGCATGGAAGGATGCTGGCCCGGCCCTACTCCGGCCTTTTTCCAATCCAGCACTCTTTCCGCCCTTCTTGTCCAGGAGAATCAGTCATGAGGCAGGACACCATGAAAAACCTCCGCAATATCGGCATCATAGCCCATATTGACGCAGGCAAGACAACACTCAGCGAGCGCATTCTCTTCTATACGCGCAAAA
>USNI01000070.1 GCA_900555975.1 uncultured Desulfovibrio sp.
TTCTCAAAGCCTTCCAGAGAACGGAGCCATTCCGTCACCTCGTCCTGGGCAAAGCCCAGAAGGAGGGCATATTCCTTGATAAAATGATGCACATACACCGTGCGGGGCACCCGGTCGGAGCCTTCTTCTATGCCCTGAAGTATGCGCGCGGGTATCTTGAGACGGTCGGCTGCGTCTGCCACTTTCATTTCGCGGCCCTCGCGGGCCTCACGGAGCTTTGCTCCCAGTTCTGCCAGAGTCATAGAGCGCCTCAGTTGCGGATGTCGATGAGCGCCTTGTCCCGAAGCTGCGCGGTATACTCCTCGAATCGTTCCTGCAGACGGGGACGGCGCAGAATCTGTTCAATGCGTCCGGCGGTTTCAGAATCGGGAACGGCGTTGCTGTGGTCCGCGTTCTCCGCTTCCTCGAAGTCGAGAAGGGCGATCTGAACCTTGTTGGCGTTCATGGCGAGCAGCGGAGACACGTCCCCCTTCTTCATGCGGGAGACCTGTTCCATCATGCCGGGCGCCATGTCGGCAAGTTCCATGAAGCCGAGATCGCCCCCGCCCTGGGGATTCGGACCGATGGACACGGCCCGCACGGCGTCGGCAAAGGACACCTTGCCGGAAGCGATGTCCGCGGCCCATTTCTCGGCGTCGGCATCAACAGGATAGATCAGCATGGCCACCCTTGCGCGGCCGGAGGCGAATCCCGCCATGTTCCTGCGGTAATAGTCGTTGATCTCATCTTCCGTGACGACCACCTTGTTCACCACGTTGCGCCCCATGAGGCGCTGGGACACAAGCTGCACATAGAGCCTGTCGCGGAACATCTGTTCGGACATGCCCTCCTTCTCCATCTGCTTGAAGAAGACGTCGCGGTCGAGCTGACTGTCCTTGATGATCTGATCGATGGCGGCGTCCACATCGGCGTCGGACACGCTGATGTCCTCCTTGTCCGCCTCCTGAAGAAGGATCTTGTCGTTGATCATCCGGTCGAGCACGGCCTTCCGGATTTCGGCCGCCATCTCGGGGTTCTTCACGGGATCGACCTTCTGCCCGACAAGTTCGGGCTGAACAGCCTTGTCCAGTTCCCTGGCGGTGATCATGTCGCCGTTGACCACCGCGACGATGCGGGAAACCGGAACGGCAAGCACGGGCTGCGCCGACAGCAGCGACGCGGCGCAGGCGAGAGATATGAAAAGGGTACGCAAGACAGCACACTCCTGATATTCGTTATGATGGTTGTTTATAGCCTGTTTTTTCCACACTGGCAACGTTTCGTCAGGGTGTTTTCCGCCCCGGAAAAAGAACGGGGAGCAAATTATAATAAGACATGCGCATACTTCCGTTCATCGCGCGGACGCTGCCTTTCCGCAGAAAGGACGCCTCTGCGCATCTTCCGGCGGCATTGTGCCGTCAGCGGCGCAGCTCCTCCAGAAGAGCGCGGGCCTCCTCCAGCTTCCGCGCGGCCGTTCCCTCCGCCAGCAGCGACAGCTCCAGCGTGGCCGGAGGCTGAAGACGGATGCGGTCCCTGTGCGCCAGAACCAGCTGCACGATGGCCTCGGGCTGCACCTTCTTCTGTCCGTCCGCCCACGTCACCCGGACGCGGTCGGACAATATGTCCGCGCGGGCCACGCCCAGCGCATTGACGCTGTCCTTGAACGAGAGCACCGCAAGGAAGGTCTCCAGCGCCTCGGGGAACGGGCCGAACCGGTCCCGGATCTCCAGCTCCGCGTTCTCCCTGGCCGCGGCGTCCACCGAAGAGGTGAGCATCTTGTAATATTTCAGCCTCTCATGGGCATCCTCGATGTAGGTGTCGGGAATGTGCGCGGCGATGCCGAGATTGATTTCCGTTTCCGTGCGCAGCAGTTCCTCCTCGCCCTTGAGCTTCGCCACCGCGTCTTCCAGCATTTCCAGATAAAGATCAAGTCCCACCCGCGCCATGTGACCGGACTGCGCCTCGCCGAGAATGTTGCCCGCGCCGCGCAGCCGCAGATCCTCCATGGCCACCTGGAAGCCCGCACCGAGATAGTCCATCTCCAGAATGATGCGCAGTCTTTCCCTGGCCAGCGACGGAAGATGCTCCACGTCGGACACCACGAACACCGCATAGGCCTGTCTGTCGGATCGGCCCACGCGTCCCCGCAGCTGATAGAGCTGCCCGAGACCGAACATCTGCGCCTGATCCACGATGAGCGTGTTCGCCCGCGGAAAGTCCAGACCGGACTCCACGATGGCCGTGCAGACCAGCACGTCCAGCTCGCCGTGCCAGAACCGGTGCATGGTCTCCTCCAGCTCCTTTTCCGCCATCTGACCATGCGCCATGCCCACGCGCGCCCCCGGCACGAGTTCCTTCACCATGGCCGCCGTCCGGGGCAGCGTCTGCACGCGGTTGTGCACGAAAAACACCTGTCCCTGCCGGTCCAGCTCCCGCTGCATCACCTGACGGATCGCTGCGCGGTCCCTGTCGATGATGGCCGTGGCCACGGGCTTGCGCTCGGCGGGCGCGGTTTCGAGCACCGAAAGCTCGCGTATGCCGGACATAGAAAGCTGCAGCGTGCGGGGAATGGGCGTGGCCGTCAGCGTAAGCGCATCCACGTTCTTCCGAAGCTCCTTCAGCTTTTCCTTGTGACGCACGCCGAAACGCTGTTCCTCGTCCAGAATGAGCAGGCCCAGATTCGGCAGCTGCACATCCCTGGACAGCAGCCGGTGCGTGCCTATGAGTATGTCTATCTGCCCCCGGGCGGCGGCCTTCAGCGTTTCCGTCTGTCTTGCCTTCGGCACGAAACGGCTGAGAAGTCCCACGTTCACGGGAAAACCCGCCATGCGGGAACGGAACGTCTGATAGTGCTGTTCCGCAAGCACCGTCGTCGGACACAGAAGCGCCACCTGTCTGCCGTCGCAGGCTGCCCGGAACGCCGCCCGCAGCGCCACCTCCGTCTTGCCGAAGCCGACGTCTCCGCAGATCAGACGGTCCATGGGCACGGGCTTGTCCATGTCCTGAAACACTTCCTGTATGGCGCGCGCCTGATCGGGCGTCTCCTCGAAGCCGAACGTCGCCTCGAACTCGTGATACATCTCCCCCACGGGAGAATAGGAAAAGCCCTTGGCCACCTTGCGCCATGCATACATCTGCATGAGGTCGGCCGCCACCTTCTCCACCGCCTTGCGCGCCTTTTCCCGGCTGTTCGTCCACGACGTGCCGCCCAGCCTGTCCAGGGCCGGCGGCGGGCCGTCGGCCTTGAACTTCTGCACCACGGAAAGACGGTCCACCGGCAGATACAGCTTGGCGCCTTCCGCGTATTCCAGCAGAAGATAGTCGTTGTCCACGCCGGAACCGCCGGGACTCATGCGGTGCAGTCCGCCGAAGCGTCCCACGCCGTAGTCGCGGTGCACCAGAAGATCGCCCACGCTGAGATCGTCGTACCGGTCAAGTCCACGGAACGCTCCGGACGCCACACGGTGCGAACTTTCCGCCCTGGGCTGCAGCATCTCCTCGCCGAGCACGAGACAGCTGTCCCAGACAAGTTCCGCCCCCTGACGATACGGCGCCACCACCGCGTACAGCCCCCGTCCCTCGGGATCGTAGCGCAGCGACGGCAGTATGCCGTCCTGCTCCGCAAGCTTCAGAAACTTCCGCCGTCCCCGCTCCGACGCAAACGCCAGCACCACCTGCCTGTGCGAAGCCGTCCAGCTCTTCAGGCCGGCCGAAAGCTGCTGCCAGGGACGGTCCTGCTCCGTACGGCCCGGGAAAAGATCCCCGAAGGAATGCAGCGTCCGCTCCTGAAGATCCTCGCCGCTCTGCTCCGTTCCCATGAGAAGCGGTTCCGCATACAGCCGGGGACGACTCAGAAAGGCCCTTTCCGCCGCGTCCGCGTCCCGTATCGCCATATGTGCGGGCTGCACAAGACTGGTTTCCTCCGACTGCACCCGGATATGCTCCCGCCAGCGCCGTTCCGTCTCGTCCAGCTCCTCGCGCAGCTCGCGGCGTCCCGGCAGAAAGCACATGGTGTCCGCCGCAAACCACTCGTCCAGCGACGTCGCTCCGGCATACAGGCATCCGGGAAGCACCCGCATGTCGTCCTGCTCCAGCGCGTGCTCCAGCGCGCTGCGCGACGCCTCGCTCAGACCGCCCGACTTCGCACGCGCCCGCCAGAAGGCGCGAACATCCTTCCTCCACGCCTCCCCGAAGCCGAACGGCGTCACCGGCAGAAGCGTCACCTCGTCAAGCTGTCCCACGGAACGCTGCGTCACGAAGTCGAACACGCGCATCTCATCCACGGTGTCGCCGAAAAATTCCAGACGCAGCGGCTTCTCATAGCCCGGAGGAAGCACGTCGAGAATGTCTCCGCGTCGCGCCATGTCCCCCGCGTGCGCCACCATGGGCACCCGCTGATACCCCCACTCCGCAAGCTGTTCCGTCAAAAGCTCCGGAGCAATGTCCTCCCCGCGGCGCACCGTCATGGTACGGCCGTCGAGAAAGTCCGCCGGCGGCAGCAGCGGAATCATGTTGTCTGCCGTGAACACCACGCCCTTCGCCGCTCCCGTGCGCAGGGCGTACAGCACGGCAAAACGTTCCGCCCACCCCTCACGGCTGAGCGTCCTTGCGCCGAACGGCGGCAGAAAAACCCACGGCCTCTCCCAGAGAGGCACCTCCACCTGACTGCGGACGGACTCCCCGGACGTCAGACCGGCCGGATGACCGACGGAAAGCGACGGCGTGAACAGCGTGGTCAGACCGCGCATGACGCCAAGCGCATCTCGACTGCGTACGGCCACGGCCGCATGACGACCGGCACGCACCGCCTCCACCGCCAGACGCGCCAGCGTGGCCGATCCGGCCCGGGACACCTCAAGTCCCGCTTCCTCTTCCATCCTACGGAGCAGCGATTCTTTATCCATGTGTGTCGAAAACCGATGATAATGCTCAAAAAAACAGAAAAATGCCCCTTATCCGAGGCACCATACCGTGATATCAGCAACCCGTCCCGTTCGCAAGGCGATCCGCATGAGAGTCTCGTCCTCACGACGGACCGGGCCTTTTTCCGGTTCCCTTCCCCTTCCGGTTGCTTCTTCCGTCTTCCGGCGTACCCCCACGGTTCCTTTTCCTCTCCCGGCTTGCCTTCCTCCATCGTCTGGGATACCCTATCTCCATGCGGCATGATCGACAGATTCTTTCCCGGCTGTTCTTCGTCATGATGGCCGAACGCCACTGGCGCAGCCACCTCTAGAAAGCTTCGGCACAGGGTCCGAAGCGTCTGCCGCGTCGTCCTCACGCCCTCCGGTACGCCGGCGGCGTTTTCCTCTTCCGCTCTTCCGGACGCGCCCCTGCCGGCATGCGATCCCTTCCGCCGCCTCTTCCCGCGCGGACCCTTCCGCCGTCTTCTCTCCTGTCGGACGCCACGGCGTCCTCTTTTCCGGCGCTCCCGTCCCCCTCTGCGGACGGTCGTTTCCTTTCCCCTTTTCCACAGGAGAACTCCATGCTTTCCGGCATTTCCCCAAGACTGTGCCTTCTCAATCTCGCCGGCAGCGCCGTTCTGGCCTTCGGCCTCTACAACGTCCACTCCCTCTCCGGCGTGACCGAGGGCGGCATACTCGGCGCCACCCTGCTGCTCCAGCACTGGTTCCAGATCTCCCCCGCCTGGTCGGGACTCGTCATGAACGCCCTCTGCTATCTGCTCGGCTGGATTCTCATGGGCCGGGAC
>USNI01000071.1 GCA_900555975.1 uncultured Desulfovibrio sp.
GTTTCTGCTTTTTGGCCAGAGCTTCCTCGATTTTCCAGGTGCCGCAGACGTCTTCTTTGCAGAAGCTGTCATAGACCCAGGCCATGCCGGCCTGCACCTGCTGCTGGTTGACGGATCTTTCGTCGAATCCCTTTCCGTCGCAGAGATAGACGATGGCCACGGTACGCTGGTATTGGTCCTTGTACATGGCCTTCATGCGCAGGGGAGTGTTTTTCAGCAGATCAAGAAGATGTTCGCGGGATTCCCTGCCGAAACGCTGATTGCCTTCCGGAGCGTCCACGCCGTAGAGGCGGACACGCAGGGTATGGTTTTCGTCGTCCTTCAGTTCGAAGCTGTCGCCGTCGGAGACCCGCACAAGACGATACTGCCGTCCATCGGGAGAGACAGAGGTCTTTGCTGTCGTTGCGGTCCGGGCATTTCCGTTCTCCTGCGTTGAGGTTCGTCCGACCGGAGTGCTCTTCTTCTGGGATTCGGAGAGAGTCTGTGCCGGCGGCGTGACGGGAGAAGGACTGCCGCCGTTGTTCACATAGGCTGCCACCAGAAGCAGAATGCACAGAATGGCTGCTTCCAGGCCGTATCGGACGGGGCTGCCGCCCCGTTTACGGGAGGGGGAGGACCTGCGTCTTTTCATCGTTCGGATGCGTCGGAGACAGGCAGAAGTTCCTTCAGCGCCGAGGCGATGCCTGCCACATTGAGTCCCACATCGGCCCGAAGGCGACGTACGGGTCCGTGGGCAATGAAGCGGTCGGGCAGCCCGAGACGGCGTATCCGCAGATGACGCAGCCTGTCGTGATCGGCCAGAAGTTCCAGCACGGCCGAGGAAAAGCCGCCTAGAAGACTGTTTTCCTCCACAAGAAGCAGAGCATCGTTTTCTGCGGCGAGAGCGAGGATTTGTTCTTCGGGAAGGGGCTTTACCCAGCATGTGTCGAACACGGAAGCCAGAAGCCCTGTTTTTTCCGCAACGAGGAGCGCAGCTTCCGCACAGGGGACGACACGTTGTCCGGCGGCCATGACGCATACCTTCACATTGCCGCGCAGGAGAAGTTCACCGTGACCGGGCAGAGGATACCGGTCCTGACGCGGCTCAAGGGCCGAAGCGAATTTCGAATGTGAGGCGTCGAGTCTGCGGCCGGATCCTCGGGGATAGCGCAGGGCCTCGGGACGATTCATGGAAACGGCAAGGGCGAGCGCGGAGCGCAGGGCTGTTTCATCTCTCGGTGCACCAAGGGCAAGATTGGGAACGGTGCGGAGCCACGAAAGATCGAAGGCTCCATGATGTGTGGGACCGTCTTCTCCGACGAGTCCCGCACGGTCGAGACACAGAGTCACGGGGAGATTCTGCAGACAGACGTCATGAATGATCTGATCGTAGGCTCTCTGCATGAACGTGGAGTAGATGGCCACCACGGGATGGAAGCCACGGGAGGCCAGACCTGCGGCAAAGGTGACGGCGTGTTCCTCGCAGATGCCGACGTCCGCAAAGCGTTCAGGGAAGCGCGCATGAAATTCCTGAAGGCCGGTTCCATCGGGCATGGCGGCCGTGATCGCGAAAATACGCGGATTCTTTTCGGCAAGGTCGCAGAGCTCGGAACCGAAGGCCTGACTGAAGCCGGGACCGGAGGGTTTCCAGCCGTTGGGCTGGGGAGGCGTGCTTATTTCATCGGGAACGGACGCGGAAATGCCGTGGAAATGTTCAGGATCGTTTTCCGCCGGAGCATAGCCCTTGCCCTTGCGCGTGCGGATGTGCAGAAGCACGGGCATGTCGAGCTGCTTGGCGGCTTCCAGATGACGCTCAAGCTGTGCGATGTCGTGTCCGTTGATGGGACCTATGTAATTGAACTGGAAGGCCTCGAAGAGCACGCCGGGTGTAAAGAAGGATTTGAAGCTGACTTCGCCTTTTCTGATGATGTCCACAATGGATTCGCCACGGGGCAGGCGGGAAAGTACTTTGGCGACATGCTGCTTGATGTGCATGACCGTGCTGTGGGACAGGTTGCGGCTGAGGAATCGGGACAGTGCACCCGTGTTCTCGGAAATGGACATCTTGTTGTCGTTGAGAATGACGATAAGTCTGTGTCCCATGCCTCCGGCCTGATTCAGGGCTTCCAGCGCCATGCCTCCGGACAGCGCTCCGTCGCCGATGACGGCGACCACATGTTCCTTGCCGCCTTTGAGATCCCGGGCGGTTGCCATGCCGAGCGCCGCGGAAATGGACGTGGAGGCATGTCCTACGCCGAAGTAGTCATAGGGGCTTTCGGAACGGTTGGGGAAGCCGGAAATGCCTCCATAGCGGCGCAGGGTGTCGAAGCGGTCGGCTCTGTCCGTGAGGATCTTCCAGGGGTAGCTCTGATGCCCCACGTCCCAGACTATGGGATCCCTGGCCGGATCAAAGCAGGAGAGCAGGGCTATGGTCAGTTCCACCACGCCGAGCGACGGAGCCAGATGGCCGCCGTTTTTTGTGACCACGCGGATGATGGTGTCGCGCAGCTCCTGCGCCAGCGCCTGCTTGAGAGGAAGGGAAAGCCCCGGAATGTCCTCGGGCAGATGCAGGCTTTGAAGCAGTGGCGTGTCGATCATGGGAACCTTTGAAGCTAGTGCGTGCGGTTGACGAGATTGCGGGCCGTTTCGCGCAGAAAATCGGCGTCCGGGCCGTGAAGAATGCCTTCAAGGGCCTTTTCGGCAGCGTTGCAGTGGAGGCGGGCCTGTTTCCGGGCTTCTTCCAGACCGAGCAGGGACGGCCATGTGGCCTTGTCGCTTTCCGCGTCATGTCTGACTTCCTTGCCCACCGTCGCTTCGTCGCCGACAACGTCGAGTATATCATCGGTGATCTGAAACGCAATGCCCAATTCACTGCCGTAACGGCGGGCAGCATCTCTCTGCGGCTGCGAAGCTCCGGCAAGCAGTGCGCCGCATTCGCAGGCGTTCGTAATCAGTGCGCCGGTTTTTTTTGCATTGAGAATGCACAGTTCTTCCAGAGAAAGTTTTTTTCCTTCCCCTTCAAGATCCAGCATCTGACCTCCCGCCATGCCCTGGGCGCCGGAAGCCCTTGCCGTGAGTCGTACGGCTTCCAGAAGGCGGTCGGCGGGGACCGGGGAGCGCAGCATGTGGCCGAAGGCGTCGGTCAGCAGGGCGTCGCCGGCCAAAATGGCCGTGGCCTCGTCAAAGGCCTTGTGGCAGGTAGGACGCCCGCGGCGCAGATCGTCGTCGTCCATGGCGGGCAGATCGTCATGGATGAGCGAATAGGTGTGTATCATCTCCAGACCGGCGGCAAAGGGCAGTGCGGCATCGGTCAGCTCTTCGGCGCGGTCTCCCGCGCAGGCTCTCGCCACGGACAGGCAGAGTACGGGGCGCAGTCTCTTGCCTCCGGCCAGAAGACTGTAACGCATGGCCGACGAAAGACGGGAAGGGATTTCTTCATTCAGGAAAGCAGTGGAAAGGTACTGTTCCACCCTGTTGCGCAGATCTGCGGACATATATCCTCCAAAAGGACGGAGGCCGCCTTCCGGCGGCCGGAACGTCGGTTCTTGCGGAAGCGGCCGGGATTATTCCCCGTCCTGTTCCGGGGCATCGAAGGGTTCCGTGCCAGCTTCGGTACACAGCCGTATGTCGTGGCGGGCCTGTTCCAGCTGCTTGCGGCAGGCGGCGACATGGGCCAGGCCTTCCTTGTACAGAGCCACGCTCTCTTCGAGGGGACTGTTGCCGCTTTCCAGAGACGTCACGATGGCCTGAAGGCGTGTCAGTCGTTCTTCAAAGGTGGGGTCTTTCTTTTTCATCGGGCGCTCCGCGGCGTTTGTTTCGGTTGTTTTTCATCAAATATGCTGCGTGTGGGGCCTCCTACGAGCTGAGGAGAATCCAGAAACAGCGGCATGGCGTCCACGGCAACGCCCTGGATCATGAGGCCGAGGTGCAGATGTGGACCCGTCACGCGGCCCGTGGAGCCGGAGCGGCCGATGATCTGTCCCCTTTTTACGCGCTGTCCCACCGTGACGTCAAAGGCTGAGAGATGCGAATACGTGCTGACGACGCCCTGACCGTGGTCAACATAGATCGTGTTTCCTCCGAAATACTGCGGCTCCGCCAGAATGACGGTACCGTCGGCGACGGCCGTGACCTTCGCGCCTTCCGGGCTGCGCATGTCCGTGCCCTTGTGCGGCGCGCGGGGCTGTCCGTTGAAGACCCGCCTTCCGCCGAAGGGGCTGGTGACGCCGCCTGGAACAGGACGATGAAGGGGCAGTGTCCATGCCTTTTCCGTACGAAGCGCCAGCGCCCGGCGGCTGTGTTCCGCATCTTCGGCAATCTGCTTCTGCACTTCGCGGGGCGGCTCCACATATTTCGGGGCCACTTTCAGAATGCTTCTTGGCCAGGGAACGGGAACGCAGCCGATGCTGAAATTCTGTTTTGCACCGTTCACGCTCAGGGTGAGATTCCGACGGCCTTCCGCATCAAGAGGCATGGCCAGAAGCACTTCGGCCTTCCAGATCTTCGGCTCTCCCGTCTGCAAAGCGGCCTTGACGCGGAGCTGTTCGCCTTTCCATGTGACGACGGCGTCAAAAGGCGCACGGTCGACAACGGTGACGGGGAAGGCATGTCCCTGACTGACCCTGGCGGGAACGGAAAATTCCGCGGCGGAGGCATGAACGGCAAGCAGCACGAATGCGGCGACAAGTAGAAAAAGACGTTTCATGGCATATCCTTGAGAGGTCGTGGTCCTCTGCATCAGCGGGAGGCATCGGGCGGCAGCGAGGTGTCGGAAACCTTGGTCACCGTGCCGAGAATGCGGCCGTCGGCAAGATGCACGGTAAGCGTACGCCCGGGGGCCGTGCCGGTGACGGAGCGGAGAATCTCTCCCTTTTCATCGCAGGCCAGCGCATAGCCGCGGCGCAGCGGTTCAAAGGGATCAAGGGCCTGAAGGCGCAGTTCCATGCGGGCAAGTTCCTGCTCCTGCTTCATGCCCGTCATGCGGCCGAGGGGAAGAAGGGCGGCCTTTGCACTTTCTACGTCGCGTTCCGCCTGCTTCAGCCTGTTTTCTCCGGCATGCGCAAGGCGGAGCGAGAGCGTTTCCAGAGCGTCCGTCATTGCTTCGGGAAGAGCAGTGTCTTCGCGGAGCCTTGAGCGCAGCAGGGAGACGCTGCGTTCCTTTTCCTCCAGCCCGTGTCCGATGGCCGCGTGCAGCCGTTGTGTCAGCGTCAGCAGGCGTTCTTCCTGCAGGCGCAGGCGGGCAAGGGGCGAGAGCAGCGTCAGAGAACGGGAAATATGATCGAGATTGACCTGCAGCGCATCCAGTCTGCGGCGGAACGCATTTCTCAGCGTCAGTTCCATGCCGTCGACATGCTGTTCCAGCACATGGCGTTCCTGCCAGAGAAGCTGGGCGGTGTGGCTCGGCGTGGCCGCGGCGTAGTCGGCTGTAAAATCAGTGATGCTGTGGTCGATTTCATGGCCTATGCCCGTGAGCACGGGAATGGGGCAGCGATGGACGGCCCGGGCCACGCGCTCGTCGTTGAAGGCCCAGAGGTCCTGCACGGAGCCGCCGCCGCGGATGAGAACGATCACCTCGGCCCAGCCTTCGCTTCCCGCCCTGTCCAGAGCTTCGACGATGCGCGGCGGAGCGTCCTCTCCCTGCACGGGCACGGGAAGAATGCGTATTTCCGCTCCCAGGCCCCGGCTGGAACTGATGCGG
>USNI01000072.1 GCA_900555975.1 uncultured Desulfovibrio sp.
AGATCCACAAAGTGACTGCGCAGGCTGCGAAGCAGAAAATCGAATATATAGGCAAGCGTCACGCCGGCAGCCAGCACCCACAGCGTCTCATAGGCGTTGTTGGGAATGACCCTGTCGTAGACGTTCATGACAAAAAGGGAACTGGCCACGGCTATGGTATTCACCACTACGCTGGCAAGAGCAACATGGCGGTAAATGGGCATGTAAAAGCGCAGCACATCCCAGAACCAGTGCCTACTGCGGCCGAGTTTCACCGGTTCCGTTCTGGCATCGACGCGGGACTCCAGTGCACCGAAGACCGCATAGCCGGAATACTGCGTTTCCAGTTCCTCTCTGGGAACGGTCTGCACACCGTCGCCCATCTCGGGCAAAATAACATTCGCGCTCTCATCGCTCAGAGCCGTCAGTACACAGGAGGTATTGTCCTTTAAAAGAAGGACGCACGGCATGGTAAGCGGGGAAATGTCGCCAAGTGAGGGACGATACAGAACTCTGCCCTTCAGTCCGGCCCTTTCCGCAGCCCTGAGGCAGGCTCCGACACTGATTTTTTCAGCTCCTGCGAGACCGGCAAGAAGAAACTGAGGAGAAACATGCTTGCCCCTGAGCCGGATAAGTACGGAAAGGCTTCTCAGAAGCGCGGGCATGAAATCCACTTCCGAAGGGGAAAGCGGAGTCACGACCGCCGATGTCCGGGAAGAAAACGATGCTGAGGACTCGCTCATGGTGCCTGCCCTCTCCACATGCCATATAACATGTGGAGAATATTATATATCATTGAACAATTTTCTGTTCGCATTCGGGAGCGTTCGTGACATGAACATGGAACAGCTCTCTGAAGTTGTCTTCTATCAGAAAAATATCCTTCTGCGAAGATGATCCAAATCACACTTTTCGCGTTTTTTTTACCTACGGACATTTTCAAGAAGAAGAACAAATAAAAAACATCAATTAATTCCAATAAATAATTCTTTATCTCTTTTTTCTGACATCCAGTGTCACATGTTAAAAAAATAACTGTATCAGGCAGAAAGTGATTTCTTTGTCATAAATATTTCGGCAATCTTGCGTGGAGAGTCAAAACTGTCCGATGCCGGAGTAGTACTTCGGTGGCAATTTCATCAATATTCTTTGAAATTACTCAATGTTATATATTATTTTCCCATGGATTCGTTATCAATAAGACGCGCATCGGACACACCATTTGCGGATACGACATTGCCGTTCTTGTCTACGCCGACGGACATACTGCCTTTCTGAATCATTCTGGTGGCATGGGCGAGGTTCACGATCAGCGAATCCGTGGCCATGTCATCTTCCGCATCCGCACATGTCAAAGAACTCTTCCGGAAGCGTCTCACCGCCGGCAAGACTCTTCACTCCGTCACTTTTGCCGTCGGGTTCGTATTGGGTACGTGCCATAGGAATGCAGTGTGATTTCGCCGTACCTGCAGTTCTGGTTTGCTTCCCACGCGAAGTCGGCACCGTCCGCACCGGCCATAGTGCCATTCAGATGGTGCTCTCCTGAAACAGACCGAAGGCATGAAGGGACAGTAAGGATGAATGAACGAACGAAAACCTCGTTCAGACAGCAGAGAGGAACGTGGTGAAATTCAGCCACACAGGGGTAAACCTGTTCAATCGATGAAAGACGAAGAAAAAAACTAAAAAAAATCCTGAGATTCCATGGGGGGGCTTACTTAGCGCATACCGTCGTCAGGCAAGTTCCAGGAAATGCAGGAATGCTTCAGCCGGCCACGTGCGGCCGATGGAACAGGATTCATCGGTTCCGACCGGCAGTCATGAAACATGATGAAGTCCCTCTTTTCGACGTTGAACAACGCCCGGCATAGGATCCAATGCCTCTTCCATCACGTATGGCGGACCAGCACGACACCGGGGCACGTTGTCCGGAGCGTCATTTCCTCATGTTCAGTCTCACCACTTCCCGAATTTCAGCCACACCGTCATGCACGGAAAAGCGTATGTCGTATCCGGCAAAGGGCATGCCGTACACACGGTCGGGATCATTATGGTAATGCGGGCGCGGATCCCTTTCCAGAATGCCTGCAACAGCCTCCTGCTGCTCTGCGCTGAACAGTCTGCGCCATCTGTCTGGAAAATTCACGTGCAAAGTACGGTCGGCAAGTCTGGTCGTAAAGCCGCCCTGCGCCTCAGGATGCGAGTCGGAATACGGCACATAGGGCTTGATGTCGAAAATGGGAGTGCCGTCCATGAGGTCCACACCGGACACCAGAAGTTCCGGTCCTTCCCGCCCGGCAAGATCCACCTTTTCCAGGCGGACACAGGACAGTCCAAGAAAATTGGGACGGAACGGTGAACGGGTGGCAAACACGCCCATGCGTATGTTGCCGCCAAGACGAGGCGGGCGCACTGTGGGTGACCATTCATCCCGTACGGCATGCGAGAACTGCCAGATGAGCCAGATATGCGTAAAATCCTCAAGCCCCCGCAGCGCCTCCGGTTCCCGGTATTTCGCAGCAAACACGATGCGCCCCTTCAGAGCCTTCACAAGTCCGCACTGACGGGGAACGCCAAACTTCGTCGGCAGATCCGTATGTATATGAGCAATGGCTTCCATTTCTTCACCATAGCGGATGCCGCCGACGCAGGCAAGGCGGCGAGCGTTCATTTTCGACTTGCAAGAAGCGTCGTTCCGCCCTATTCTGCTTGGAATATATGCCGGAATTTCATATGGATCGGACAGCAGACACTCTGCCTGCAAAGGGAGGAAACATGATACTTGCTCTTAACGGCAGTCCGAGAAGAAAAGGCAATACGGCCACCATGCTGGAAGCAGCACTGAAGGGTGCGGCCTCTGCCGGAGCGGAAACCCGCCTCATCCAGCTCTATCCCCTTAACTACAAAGGATGCATCAGCTGCTTTTCCTGCAAGCTCAAGACAGGACGTCACGGACACTGCGCCATGAAAGACGATCTTTCCCCGGTTCTTGAACTGATGGAGGAAACTGATGCTCTGATTTTCGGTTCCCCCATTTATTACGGAGACGTGACTGCCGAAATGCTGGCTCTTGAGCATCGCTTTCTTTTCAGTCACATGCTGTACAACAAGGAAAACCGCTGGGTCTTTCCCCGCAGAATTCCGTCAGCCTTCATCTATACGTTCGGAGTGACGGCGGATCAGGCCGAAAACGTACTTGCCCCCTTTGCCCCCCTGCACTCCCGCATGAGTGAAATGCTGGGAATTCCCTGCGAACTCTGCTACAGCGCCAATGCCCTGCAGTTCGATGACTACAGTCGCTATGAGGCGGATCGCTACGATCCCGTTGAAAAAAAGAAATATCATGAAGAAGTCTTTCCCGAAGACTGCCGGAAAGCCTATGAGCTGGGGCGACGTCTGGTCGAGAAACGTTCTTGAACATGCCGGCTGCCGGTAGAAAAGACGGACTGGGAGCACATGCGCTCATCCCCTGTCCGCCCATATCCAGAGCGCATCGGTCTTTCACCCCTTTTTCAATGAGGATAATACCGTGGAGTATCATGTCATTCAGGTCGAGGAACGTCCGCCGCTTCTTCTTAACATCCCTCTGAGCATACAGCACCTGTTTGCCATGTTCGGCTCCACCGTGCTCGTGCCCTTTCTGTTCAAGGTGAATCCCACCACCTGTCTGTTCATGAACGGCATAGGCACACTGCTGTATCTCATCATCACCCGTGGAAAAATTCCATCCTACCTCGGCTCCAGCTTCGCCTTCATCTCTCCCGTGCTGGCCATCATCGCGGCGAGCGGCTATTCCTCGGCCCAGTCTGGCTTCATCGTGTTCGGTCTTCTGTTCATCCTCTTCTCGTTGATCATACGGGCTGTGGGCACGAAATGGATCGATGTTATATTCCCGCCTGCGGCCATGGGTTCCATCATCGCGGTCATCGGACTCGAACTCGCCCCGACCGCCGCTTCCATGGCCGGACTCACGGGTGAGACCATCAACATGGACAACGTACTGGTTTCCATGTTCACACTCACCGTCACGGTCGTCGGATCCGTTGCCTTCAAAGGTTTTCTTGCCATCATTCCGGTACTGTTCGGAGTCATCTGCGGCTATGTGTTCGCCTTCTTCATGGGCATGGTCGATCTGACCCCCGTCATCGAAGCGCCCTGGTTCCAGCTGCCGCAGTTCTACGCGCCCACCTTCGATCTCAACGCCATACTTATCATTGCTCCCGCTGCTCTCGTGGTTCTTGCCGAACACATAGGACATCTTCTCGTCACCGGCAACGTCGTCGGACGCGATCTCATCAAGGATCCCGGACTTTCCCGCTCGTTGTTTGCCGACGGCTGTTCCAATGTCCTCTCCGGCTTCTTCGGAGCCACGCCCAACACCACATACGGTGAGAACATCGGCGTCATGGCCATCACCCGCGTATACAGCGTCTGGGTACTCGGCGGCGCAGCCGTCATGGCCATCCTGCTTTCCTTCGTAGGAAAGCTTGCCGAGCTCATCCGCGGCATTCCCGTTCCCGTCATGGGCGGCGTATGCCTGCTGCTGTTCGGCGTTATTGCCGCTTCCGGCCTGCGCGTCCTTGTGGAACGCAAGGTGGACTACAGCAAATCTTCCAATCTGGTCATGACCTCCGTCATCATGATCATCGGTCTGAGCGGAGCCAAACTTTCCTTCGGTTCCTTTACCATTCAGGGCATGGTTCTCGCCACCATCATAGCCATCATTCTCAGCCTGGCGTTCAAACTGTTCGATCACTTCCACCTTCTGCACAAGGACTGACCCCATACTTCGGAATAAAAAAGCCCCCTCAGGCCGGAAGAGCAACAGTCGGAGGGGGCTTATGTGTTTTCTTTTCCTGTCAGGCTTCAGAGCCGGAAAGCTTCACCCTGTGCTTGACGGTAATGCCGTCGCACATGAAGCAGAGATGCTCTACGATGTTCTCGGAACGACGGCATATTCTGTCGATGGAACGAACGATGAGAATGAGCGGAACAGCGACCTCCGGTTCGACAAGGTCCTCCCGCACGGCCTTCATCAGCTTTTCATAGATGGCAAGCAGCAGCTGAACGCTGTTGTCGGTACTCTGAAAGACCACCATGCCCTGGTTCACATCCTCGGAGCGAAAGGCGCTGAGCGAAGTGTCGAGCATATCGAATGCAAGCTGCATGTAGCGGGCAAGATCCTGCTCCAGCTCCGAAGGAAGAGCTTCCGGAAGAAACTTTATCTGACGGCCGATGGTCACGGCCTCATCAGCAATGCGTTCAAGATCCAGCACCATGCGCACGGCCGTAAGAATAAATCTCAGATCCTTGGCTACAGGCTGCGTTCTGGCGATGACGCTGGTGCACTTTTCATCAAGCTCCAGTTCCATTTCGTCGATGACGTCATCGCCGCGTACGACGTCTTCCGCAGCCTTGGTGTCGCGGAGCAGCACCGCCGTACGGGCTTTGCTGTAGGCCATCTGTACAAGACTGCCCATGGTGAGCAGCTCGGTCCTCAATCCACGAAGTACGGAAGAGCCGTACATCTGATCCTTCATGATCAACCTCTGCTGGCCGAAGATGATCTCCGGCATGTTTCAGTGGCGCAAAGCGCGCCCGGAACGGACACGGCGGACAGGCCGCCCATCGTTACAGACCACATCAAAAACCGCAGAAGAAGACGGGCATCATAT
>USNI01000073.1 GCA_900555975.1 uncultured Desulfovibrio sp.
ACGGAGCTGGGACAGAAAGTCGAGGATTACTGGTGGTATCTTGATCTGCGTCGTTTCGGCAGCGTTCCCCATTCCGGCTTCGGCATGGGGTTCGAGCGCATGATCATGCTGCTGACAGGCATTGCCAATATTCGTGACGTGCTGCCGTTCCCCCGCACGACGGGATCTCTGGAGTTCTGATGAGAGTCATGACGGAACGCCGCAGGGCGAAGATTGAGAAGGTGCTTTCCCAGCGCCAGAAAGGGCTTACGCTTGTCATGGACAATGTGTGGGATCCTCACAACGTATCTGCCATATACCGCAGTTGTGATGCGTTCGGTGTACCTGAAGTGCATCTTTACTATACGCAGTGCGCCTTCCCGCAGCTGAGCCGCAAGACGTCGGCGTCGGCTTTCAAATGGGTGAACACCATCCGTCATTCCAGCCGGGAGGAGCTTCTGGCTTCGCTTCGTGCACAGAATATGCAGGTGCTTGCCACAAGCTGTTCTCCGGCCTCGCGCCCTCTGACCGACTATGATTTCACGAAGCCCACGGCGATCATCATGGGCAACGAGCATTCGGGCGTCTCGCCGGAACTGGTGCCTCTGGTGGATGGAGAAGTCTACATACCCATGTACGGCATGGTGCAGAGCTTCAATGTATCCGTAGCGTCGGCACTCATGCTGGCGGAAGCCTCCCGGCAGAGAGCGGTGGCGGGCATGTACGACCACAGACTCTGGAGCGACGAGGAGTATGAGGAACGTTTGAACGCATGGCTGGAAAAGGCATGAGTCTTCCATCCGGAAAAGAAAGATAACAGGCTTTTTTGTCGGCAGACAGGGTCCGTTTCTGAAAGGAAACGGGCCTTTTTTTGTTCCCGGCAGGGCTTTTTCCGCCTCTTTTCCTCCATCAGGCATTGCCAATGGTGCAGGCGCGGGGTAGAATGGTATCGTTTTGTGAATGCCTTTTCAGCGGAGACTCCATGCTGTTCGACGATATGCGAGCCCTCCTGGCCCGCGCCAGAAATATTGCCATCATCGGAGCCAAGGATAAGCCCGGTTCCCCGGTGGATCATGTAGGGCGGTACCTGCTCAACGCCGGCTTCAATGTTCAGCCCGTACATCCTGTTCGTCGTCAGGCATGGGGCATCCCCACCGTGCACAGCATCACGGAACTTCCTGACCGGGGCTTTCAGCCCGACATCATCTGTCTTTTCCGCGCTCCGCAGTACTGCGAGGCCCATGCCCGCGAGACGCTCTCTCTGCCTCGTCTGCCCATGATATTCTGGATGCAGGAAGGCATACGCAGCCCGGAGGCTGGCAGACTCATGGCGGAGGCCGGAGTGAAGGTTGTGGAGGATCGCTGCATCCAGACCGTGCATGCCGCGTTGTTCAATGACGTGACCGTGACCTTTTCCTGCACGCGTTGCGGCAAATGCTGCGAAGGGCGCGGGGGAATCGTGGTGGGGCCTCGTGATCTGCCGCGGTTGTGCGCGTATTTCGGTCTTCCTGCGGATGAGGTGCTTGCCAGATATACGGAAAACATCGGAGGCAAGCCGACGCTCAGATGCGGAGAGGACGGCTTCTGTCTGTTTTTCAAGGCCGGCAGGGGATGTTCCATCCATCCCGCACGTCCGGCAGTATGTCGGGCATGGCCCTTTTTCCGGGGAAATCTGGTGGATGAGGTGAGTTTCCTCATGGCGAGGGAAGACTGTCCCGGCATTCATCGCGACGCCACGCACGAAGCGTTTGCCAAAGAAGGGTTCCGCTATCTGAACGACTATAAACTGCGGGCATGGGACAGGGAGCATGAGGGAAATGCCCTGATCGTGGATGAGTGCGAGCTTCCGTCCGGAGCGGGAGACTGATATTTGCCTTTCCGTCAAGCGGAAAGGGAGCCGCCGCGGGCGGCATGGGTGGGGGAGCCGCGGCGTCCGGAGGACGCGGCGACAGCAATTGTAAACCATGGTGGCGGTCGTCGTTACGATGATTCCGCTCCGCGTGCATGCCGCAGGGCATGTATGCAGGAAGCCCGCGGGACACATGGCCCCGGGGCGTTCACGCGCAAACGCGCCAGAGGATTCTGATGAATATTCTGATTTTTGGCCCCAACGGCAGCGGCAAGGGCACGCAGGGTGCTCTTCTCATGGAAAAGTACGGCATTCAGCACATCGAATCCGGCGCCGTCTTCCGTCAGCACATTGGAAACGGCACGGAACTGGGCAAGAAGGCCAAGGCCTACATTGACAAGGGCGAGCTTGTTCCGGACGAAATCACCATCCCCATGGTGCTGGATATTCTCAAGAGTCAGGGGGACAAGGGCTGGCTGCTGGATGGTTTCCCCCGCAACATGGAGCAGGCACGCAAGCTCGATGAAGCGCTCAGAGCCGAGGGCATGAAGCTCGACTATGTGGTGGAGATCCTGCTTCCCCGCAAGGTGGCCCGCGAACGCATCATGGGACGCCGTCTCTGCGTGAACAACAACAATCATCCCAACAACATTTTTATTGATGCCATCAAGCCCAACGGCGACGTCTGCCGTGTGTGCGGCGGCGCTTTGAAGACCCGTGCCGACGATCAGGATGAGGCCGCCATCAACAAGCGTCATGACATCTATTATGACGAAAAGAACGGTACTCTTGCGGCCGCCCATTATTTCAAGGACCTGGCTGCCAAGGGTGAAACAACCTACATCACGCTCGACGGCAGCGGCACCATTGATGCCATTCGCGAAGAACTTCTGTCCAAGCTGAAGTAGGTTTTCGTTCGAGAGATCTGACGAAATCAGGATAAGAAAAGCCCCGGAACCGAAGAACGTGGTTCCGGGGCTCTTTTATGCTTTTCAGAGGGAGGAAAGGGAAACATTGTCTCCTGATCCGTCGGAGAGTGCTTTTTCCTGCCTTCTGGAAAAGGTGGGACTGAAGCGGATGCAGAGCATCCGCTTTCAGACGTAAGAGGGGCTATCTTACTTCGTGCACGCCGCGGCAGGAGTATTCTTGCCGGCGCTGAGGCTGCCCGTTCTGGAGAAGTGCAGGAACAGAGCAAGACACGTAAGAGAGACCAGAATACCGATGATGGTGGACGCCTCCATGGAGAGACGGAAGCCGATAGGCGCGTAGCAGATGTAGGCCGTGCATACCGTGGTCATGAACACGGCGGGGAGACTGGTGATCCAGTGCAGACGGCCGTGTCTGGCAAGCCATACGGAAAAGGCCCAGAGGCTCACGCAGGACATGGTCTGATTTGCCCAGCCGAAATACCTCCAGATGATGGGGAAGTCGAGCAGCGTGAGCGCCACGCCGCCGCAGAAGAGCGGAACGGCGGTCAGAATGCGTCTGGTCACGCTTGTCTGATCGATATGGAAGCGGTCGGCCAGCATGGAGCGAGCGGCACGGAAGGCAGTATCACCGGTGCTGATGGGCAGAAGCACCACGCCGAGAATGGCGAGAAGTCCGCCGATGGGGCCGAGCAGCGTTATGGCAATCTGCTGGACAACCAGAGTAGGCGCTCCCTGGGGACCCATGGCAGCGGAGAGGCTCGCCGCATCGGGATAGAAGGAAAGTGCGAGAGTGGCCCAGATGAGTCCCAGCAGACCTTCGGTGATCATGGCGCCGTAAAAGACCTTGCGTCCCTGCTTTTCATTGAGCATGCAGCGGGCGCGCAGAGGGGACTGTGTGGCATGGAAGCCGGAAATCGCACCGCAGGCAATGGTGATGAAGAGAATGGGCCACACGGGAGTGTGGGCAGGATGCACGTTGGTGAAGAAGTCCGTGTTGGGCAGTATGTTGTATCCCTTGACGAACAGTGCCACGATAAGTCCCAGCGCCATGAAGATGAGCAGAACGCCCACGATGGGATAGAATCGGCTGACGATGCGGTCAAAGGGAATGATGGTTGCAACGAAATAGTAGGCGAAGATGAGCACGCTCCAGGCCAGCGTCGGCGCGGAGGGGAAGAGGTTGGTCAGGAAATTCGGGAACAGGCTGGCAAGAAGAGCCGCGGGAGCCAGAACGAAGGTGGCGCCGACCATGATCATGAAGATGATGGTGAAGCATTCCATGAAAATTCGCATGCCCGAGCCAAGGTTGCGGCCGATGATCTCGGGATAGCTGATGCCGTCTTCCCTGATGGAAATCATGCCGGCGATATAGTCGTGTACCGCACCGGCGAAAATGGAGCCGAAAACCACCCACAGCAGCGCAACGGGACCGTACAGGGCGCCGAGAATGGTGCCGATGACGGGACCGAGTCCTGCAATGTTGATCATCTGGCTCATATAGAGCTTCCAGAGGGGCATGGGTTCGAAGTCCACGCCGTCCCTTCTGGTCATGACGGGAGTTTTCCGGGACGCATCGGCCCCGAACACGCGTTCCACAAAGGCGCCGTACACGACGTATCCCGCGATGAGCAGTGCACAGCAGCCAAAGAAATAAAGGGTGCCAAACATAACAGATCCGGCTTTCGCCGGCCCTCCAGTGCCCTCTCCAAAGGGGCTTGTATGCCGCGACAGGTCATCGCGGACGATGAAAGCATCCATCCGTACGGGATGGAGACGGTCATGATGCGGAAAAGACGATGCTGACGACCGGCATTCCTCACCGATGACTGACCTCTGACACTGCACCGCGATACGGGGAGAACCGCAATTCCCCATGCGGGCAGGTTCAGAAAAGTGCTCCCGGGAGGAAGGTTTGTCAAGTTTTTATGGTCATATCTTGTTGGATTAAATCGAAATGCACGGCTGGTATGTGAAAAGTCGGGCGAACGGCGATAAAAGGAATGTCTCCGTTGACTTTTGCTGCCGGGGCCGGGCACAGGCGAACGTGTTTTTTCCTCCGGGCCGGACTGCGCAGAAAAAAATGGATTGACAGAAGGCGGTACCGATGAAATCCTTTTTCCATACTTTCCTGAAAGAGCGGGAAGTGTGCGTTTCCGGCTCCGACCGGTGCGTTTCTTCGGCGCATGCGCCGACCACGGATTGAAACATCTTCGGCTTAAGGAGAATATCATGAAGTTTGATCTGGTCATCCATGTGAACGCCAACGATCCCAACGTGTTCAGACTGGCCTTCAGCCAGGCCGCCAACTACAAGAAGGAAGCGCTGCTCAAGCGTCACAAGATCTCCCCCATGGATATTGCCGCCAAGGCCGGACTGATGGCGCTGGAGGAAATGGAGACCTTCAAGCTCGTCATGGTCGTGAACGGTCCTGCCGTGCAGCAGCTTGTCAAGGAAAACAGCGAGCTGCTGAGCAAGGCTCAGGAAGCCGTGGCCAACGGTCTGAAGATTCATGTGGGACAGTGCGCCATGAATTCCTATCATGTCGAAAAGGACATGCTCTGGTCCTTTGTGGAAGTCGTGCCTTCCGCTACGCTTGATCTCGTCCAGCTGCAGAATGCCGGGTTTGCCTACATGAAGGTGTAGGACGGTCAGCCGATATCATTGCGAAACTGCTGTATTGCGTTTTTGCATCAGACAAGAAAAGGCGTCGCTCCCAAGAGGGAACGACGCCTTTTCTTGTGTTTTGTGAATGTCAGACTCAGGCTATGGAAGAGCCGCTGGGAGCGTCAGCCGTAAGCAGGGAAAGTCCGCCGTCGAATTCGGCGGTGAGTATCATGCCCTGCGATTCAAGGCCGCGCAGCTTGCGGGGAGGCAGATTCGCCACAACC
>USNI01000074.1 GCA_900555975.1 uncultured Desulfovibrio sp.
GAGGCTCTTGGTGAACGGATAGGTCATGCCGGACATGATGTAACGGTGAGCAATGCCGCCGACGTGACTGCGGAAGGACTGTGCAACGGTTATGACGCAGTTCTGTTCGGTTGTTCCGCATGGGGAACCGATGAGGTGGAAATGCAGGACGATTTCAACGCGCTGTATGAGGAATTCGATCGTATCGGCGTGAAGGGCAAGAAGGCGGCCTGTTTTGCCAGCGGCGACAGCAGTTTCGAGCATTTCTGCGGAGCCGTGGACGTCATTGAAGGCCGTCTTGCCGGACTCGGCGCGGAGATCATGGAGGAAGGTCTCAAGGTGGAAGGCGACTATTCCGGCAGCAGGAACGAGGTCGATGGCTGGTGCGACCGCATCATTGCGGCGTTGTGATCGTGTCAGCGGGAACTTCGGATGAGAATCCTGCTCTCCCTGCGGCGTGCATGGACGTTCGTTCAGAGTGCTGACGCCGGAGCATGACAAGCGCAGATACTATTGGTATGGACTGAAAAAAAGGAGTCGATGGTTTTCCACCGACTCCTTTTTCATGCAGTCGGAGTCTCTGTCAGAGGCCCTGTTTGAGGACGGGCAGAAGCCTTTTTTCAACGGCGGCCTTCATGCGGGAGGCATCAAGCGGCTGAGAGGCAAACTGCTCCAGAGCAAGAATGGCCTGATGGATGAGCATGCCGAGACCGTTCACGGTCTGATGACCGCGTTTTTGCGCTTCTTCCAGAAGTCTGGTTCTGAGCGGGCGGTAGATGAGATCACATACCGGGGACGAGACCGGAAGCGCGTCGAGAAACTCGAAATCGGAGAACTGTGCAGGGACACCCTGCATGCCGAGAGGGGTACAGTTGATGAACAGTTCTGCCCCGTGCAGAGCCTTCAGCGTGTCTTGCCCGCCGAGAGGGGCCACATGCACGCGATCGGAGCTTCTGACAAGCTCTTCAGCTTTCGAAGGGGTGCGGCAGCAGACGGTGATGGATGCCACGCCTTCGGAAGTCAGCTTGAGTACGACGGATCGGGCGGCTCCGCCGGCTCCGAATACGACGACATGGCGACCTTCAGGTCGGATGCCTTCGTCGTGAAGAGCGTGAAGAAAGCCTGCGCCGTCGGTATTGTATCCGTGAAAGCGCCCGTCGCGCATGACCACGGTGTTCACGGAGCGGTACATGCGGGCGTCGTCGGAGAGCGTGTCCATGAGCGGGACGAGATCGGTCTTGTGCGGCATGGTGGCGTTGAATCCGGCCAGATTCATGGACGCAGCACCGGAAAGCCAGACTGCGGCGGTTCCCGCGGGGACTCGAATGCGTTCGTAGATGCAGGCCAGTCCCAGTTCATCCAGCATGGCCTGCTGGATGATCGGGGAAAGACTGTGCTCTATGGGGTCGCCGATGACGGCCAGTTTTTTTCCGTCGAGAAAGTGACTCATGGGAACTCCGGTTCAGTCGCTGGCTATGCGGTGGTAATGACGCAGAATCTGCAGAATGCGCCTTTTGAGGGTACGGGGACCACCATGATTGGGAATGGTCACATCTGCATGGCGTCGATACAGAGCGATTCGTGCGGCGTACAGACGGAAGAGTCTATCTCTGTCATTCTGTACGAGAGGACGGTCGCCCAGTGTCGTGGAACGCAGAATATGGGAAGGATGCCGGTCTATGAACACGATGATGCCGTTTTTTGACAGTGCATCCATATTCTCTCCGCGCAGGATCATGCCTCCCCCCGTGGATATGACGGCGCCGTCATATGCGGCGGCTTCCCGGGCACAGGCTGATTCCATGGTTCTGAACCCTTCTTCACCGTCCCGGGCGAAAATATCGGGAATGGTGCGTCCCGAGTTTTTTTCGATCATGGTGTCGGTGTCCAGAAGCGGCATGCGGAGTTTTCGGGCAAGACGCTTTCCAATGGTGCTCTTGCCGCAGCCGGAAAGGCCGATCAGCACGAGATTTTTCATGAAAGCACTCCCGGAATTTCCGTGACGGCCAGTGCGCAGGCGGCCTCTATGACGGGAACGGCGCGGGAAAGAATGCACGGATCGTGCCTGCCGGTGATGGTAAGCAGTGCAGCTTCGCCAGTCCGCATATCCACGGTTTTCTGTTCCCTTCCGATGGAAGGCGTAGGTTTGATGACCACGGTAAAGACCACGGGCATGCCGTTGGAGATGCCTCCGTTGATGCCTCCGTTGTTGTTGGTACGGGTCCGCAGTGTGTCGCCCGGCACAAAAACGTCGTTGGCTTCGCTTCCGCGCATGGAGGCAAGGGCGAAGCCGGCTCCGAAGGAGAGTCCCTTGACGGCCGGTACCGCAAACACGTGGCGGGCGATGATGCTTTCGAGATTTTCATCGAAGTCCGGACTTCCGAGTCCGGCGGGAAGGCCGAGAGCAAGACATTCGATAAGTCCGCCTGCGGAGTCTCCCTCGGCACGGGCCGCAAGAATGGCATCCTGCATGGCATTTCCCTGTGCATCGTCGATCACGGGAAAGTTTTTTTTCCCTGCCGCGCGCAGAGCCTCAACGTCGGGACGGGCGGGATTGAGGGGAACGTCCTCGATGCCCGCCGCACTTCTGATGCGGGCCAGTACTTCCACCCCTTTTTCCCGCAGCGCAAGTTTTGCCACGGCTCCGGCGAAGACCAGAGGCGCGGTGAGGCGTCCGGAAAAATGTCCGCCGCCGCGGTAGTCCTCAAATCCATGATAGCGAAGGTGCGCTGCGAAGTCGGCATGGCCCGGTCTGGCGAGCCAGCGGGTGGCGGCGTAATCCCGTGAGCGTGTGTCGGTATTTTCTATGACGCCGCAAAGAGGCGTGCCGCAGGTCTTGCCTTCGAACACGCCGCTCAGAATGCGCACTTCGTCCTTTTCATTGCGTGCCGTGGCAAGCGGGGAGCGCCCCGGGGCGCGGCGCGCCATTTCGCTGCGGATGAAATCCGTGTCGATGTCAAGTCCCGAAGGAACGCCCTGCAGCACGATGCCGATGGCCGGGCCGTGGGATTCGCCGAACAGACTGTAACGCATTATTGTTGTCCTTTTTTCAACCCCATGCGGGCCGACTGGAGGGCCACCTTACGGGCTTCCTCGTGTATGGTTTTTCTGTCCTCGCCTTCCATCCACCACCATCTTGCCTTATGCAGAATAAGGTCAATATCGCCGGCAGCGGCGAGAGAAAGCAGATTGCGGTACTGACGCGTCATGGCCTGTGGGGATTGGCTTCAAAAAGCCATGTGAAGAGTTCCCCGTCTTCCATGAGCTGTTTTTCCGTGGAATTCATGCGCCTCAGAAAAGATGGCGTTATGTACGGAAGAAGCGCGGGGTCTTCCGCCGTCATGGCGAAATACACCGCGCTTGTAATGAAGTTCATGCCCTGTATCTTGGCTTCCGCGATGTCGTGTTCTTCGGCCGTGGCGCGGAATGTCACGCAGCCGAAGCCCTGAAACAGGCCTTCCACGAATAGTATGTCGTCTTCTGAAGCCCTCATGCCCGGTACTATGGTCACGCGCAGTTCCAGATCCTGCGCCGGAACCGGACCGAAAAGCGGATGCGTTCCGACCACGGGACCGTCCCACAGGCTTTCCATGTGCTGCATGGGCAGTTCCTTCACCGAGGTGATGTCGGCAAGAATGGTGTCCTGTTCCATGAAGGGGCGCAGGATGCCTATGGTGTCGGCAATGGCCGTGGCCGGAATGCAGAGAAGCACCATGCGTGCCCCCCGGCAGGCTTCCTTCACGGCCTCTTCCTCAAAGGGAATATCGATGCCGGCAGGACAGATTCCGGGTTCGGCGCCGAAGCGCTCCATGAGCATGGCACCCATGCGGCCGCGGCAGCCGACGATGACGATGCGCTCGTTCATGCAAGGGCGCTCCATACCTTCCAGAAATCGGGGAAGGATTTGCGCACCACGGCGGGATCGTCCACGAGTACGCGCTGTCCGCGGGCAAGACCGAGCAGGGAGACGGACATGGCCATGCGGTGATCGTTCCATGTGGGGAAGACCGTGCCTTCAGGTACGGCGGGAACCTGCGGGAACAGGCCGTGAATCGTGAGATAGTCCGGTCCCTCTTCCGTTCCGACACCGATAAGTGACAGGGACGTGGCACAGGCGGAAAGGCGATCGCATTCCTTGATGCGCAGATGGGCAATGTTGGTGATGCGGGTTTCGCCGGAGGCGGAGGCGGCAATCATGGCCACGGTGGGAACAAGGTCGGGACAGGCACCCATGTCCACGGTGATGCCGTGGAGAGATGAGGGGCTGACCAGAATGCCGTCGCTCCGGAGTTTGACGGAGGCTCCCATGTCCCGGAGAATATCCAGAATGGCGCGGTCGCCCTGCAGGGAATCGGAACGAAGTCCCGTAACCAGAACCGGTTCCCGCCCTGCGGCTCCGGCCGCAAGCAGATAGGAGGCTCCGGACCAGTCGCCTTCCACCCGGTAGTCGCCGCTTCTGTAGCTGCCGGGGCGCACGGTGATGCGAAGATGCCCGGGCGTGGCTTTGGTCACGCTCCTCCAGGGGACGCTCTTCCAGCGTTCGTCCTCCTGAACTTCAACGGTGAAGTCGATGCCGAAATCTTCCAGGACCTGAAGAGTGAGTCCCACATACGGCCAGGATACCGCTTTCCTGCCGAGATCCGCGTGGAACGACGTGCGAGCGGAGCGGCGAGCAGCAGTCCGGAAAGATACTGACTCGATTCGTCCATGCTCAGGTCCGTATCGCCTCCGGCAAGTCCGTCGGTATGAATGACAAGAGGCGGATATCCGTTCTTGTTCTCGAAGTCGATGCGTGGTCCGAGGGACTGAAGGGCCGTCGTCAGGGCGCCTATGGGGCGCTCGTGCATTCTTTCCACGCCGTGAATGCGGAAGGAACCGTGTCCGGCGGCAAGAACCGCGGTAAGCAGACGGCAGGTCGTGCCGGATTCTCCCACCTGACAGTCGAGCGCCTCTTCCGTCCCCCCGACAGGTCCGTGCTCCATGCCCTGTACGCTCCAGCTGCCGTCCCCCAGATCCTTCAGCACGGCGCCGGCGGCCTGGAGAATGTCGCGCGTGCGTTCCAGATCGGCACTTGAGAGTACGTGATGCACCTGCGAGGAACCATGTGCCAGAGCGGCGGCGATGAGGGTTCGATGGGAGACGGATTTGGAAGCGGGGGCCTGGAGCGTGATCATGAATCAGAAACCTGTGTTGTTGACGGTGGAGTCGAGGCGCGGTCCTTCGGGGTAGCATCCGAGAACGCGCACGGAGGTGCAGCATGCGCCGAGGTCGCGGAGGAGTCCTGTTCTGTCGGAAGAGGAGAGATCACATTCCACGTCGGCAAAGAAGATGTAGTCCCAGCAGCTGCCTTTCATGGGACGTGATTCCAGTTTTGTCATGTTCACGCCGTGGGCGGAGAACACGTTCAGAACGTCGCTGAGCGTTCCGGCCCTGTTGGGAACAGTGAAGAGAAGGGAAGACTTGAAGCGGCCCGGCTCTTCCGGATGGGATCCTCCGGCAGGAGCCTCCCCGGGCCGGACGAGCACGAAGCGGGTCCAGTTGGAGGTGTCGTCCTGAATGTTGTCGGCAAGAGCGCTCATGCCGAGCTTTTCCGCCATGCTGCGGTGTCCGATGGAGGCCGCGCCCTTTTCGGAGGCCGCTTTCCATGCGGCGGCCGC
>USNI01000075.1 GCA_900555975.1 uncultured Desulfovibrio sp.
GCGGCACGGAAGGAGTCGTCCGCCAGAAGAAGGCCGGAAAGGAAGTGTCCCAGCGTATCGAACTTGGCGACGCCGGAAAAGCGGCGCAGGGCCTGTGCCGTGGCCGGGTTGTCGAGACGCTTCTCCACGGTGTTCATGTTCAGGGAGAAGGGGGTGCATGAGCCTATCATCAGAGGATCCAGCTCATTCCACCAGAGAAGACAGTGGGGAAAGACCGAGGCGAAGGTTCGCAGGACGCTGGTCGCTTCGGAGAGCGTCATCTGCTTGATGGGCAGCACCTGCGTGAACAGGCCTCCGGGATTGAGCCGGCGGGCGCAGCAGCTGTAGAATTCCCGGCTGTACAGCGTGGCGCAGGCATGGCTGTAGAAGGGAGGATTGGAGTCGATGAGAATGAGATCGTAGTTCTTTTCGGCATACTTTGTGTAGCTGTAGGCGTCGTCGATGAAGAAGCGGACACGGGCATCCTTCTTCAGGGCGTCGTTGACGGGAAGATATTTCAGCGCCATGTCCACGTTTCCGGAGGAGATGTCTATCAGATCGATGTCCTGGATGTCCGGAAAGAAGCGGGTGGCGTAATAGGTCATGCCTCCTCCGAAGCACAGACCGAGCACGGACTTCGGGGTTTTCTCCGCCAGAAGCAGGGGAATGAAGCCCTGAATCACGAAACTGGGGGAGCCTCCGCGGCTGAAGGCCACAAGATTTTCATAGAGAACGGTCTGTTCTTCCGGTCCGGAGGTTTTCAGCACCCAGTTGCTGCCCAGCACGCCCTGTTCTGCGTCGATGAGCGTGGCATCTCCCCTGAGCTGATTCAGAATGCCGGAAAAGATGCCCTGCTGTCGTTCCGAGGCCATGAGAAGCATGACGGCTGCGAGGCAGCACAGTCCCATGTTCCGAACGCAGGGGAAAAGGTCTCTGCCGAGCCATGCCAGCAGGGCGGCGGCGAGTCCGCAGGCGCCGAGGAGCCATACGGTGCCGTCCAGGCCCAGCAGCGGCAGCAGAAGAAAGGGGGTCAGCAGGGCGGCGGCGAGGCTGCCGACGGTATTGACCGCGTAGGCCCTGCCGGCATGACTGCCCGACTCCCGAGCGTGCTGTGACAGAAGACGGGTGACGACGGGAAAGCTTCCGCCGGAAACGGCAAAGGGCGGGATGAGCACGAGAAAGATGACAAGCGTCTCCAGCAGCGGATACCGGAAGGAAAGCATGGAAAGCGGTCTGTGCAGGTGAACGATGCCGAGCAGAAAGGCCGTCTGCAGGACGGCGGCCCCGGCAAAGAGGGCGCCGAGGAAGTTCTGACGAGAGGAAAGTCTGTCCGCCACGGCGCCGGAGACGGCGCTTCCTGCGGCCACGCCCGCGATGACCGCGCCGAGACTTGCCGCATAGAGATAGACGGAATCCCGGAAGAACAGCAGAAAGACGCGGATCCATACCAGTTCGTAGCCGATGTAGAGAAAGCCGGAGATGGCGAAGCACAGGAGCAGTCTGCGGGCGTTCCGGTCCGCCGGAAGGGGACGGAGGACGTCACCGGCGCGCTGTTTCTGCGGCTGTTCCTTCCGGGAGAGCGCAAGTGCCAGAGCCGCCACAAGGGCATTGCCGCCGACGGCGATCATGCTGGTGCCTTCGACGCCGATGACGCGGAACAGCACACATCCTGCGCTCAGAACGCCTGCGGCGGCGCCCAGGGCGTTCATGGCATAGATGAGTCCCGAATCGCCGCCGTTGCGTCCCTCGCGGGTGGAATAGCAGCGGATGATGACGGGTACGGTGGCGCCCATGAGCGACGTCGGTATGAGAAGCAGCGCCGACGCCAGCACAAGCCGGATGCAGGCCGTCTTCCAGAGACTTGCGCTGACGGCGGGATACCATGCGGCGTAGCATTGTTCCATGAGGGAAAGAGCCGGTGGAACGAGAAGGGCGGCAATCGTGATGCCGAGTTCCAGCAGTCCGTAGAGCCTGACGGGACGAAGCGCGGTACGGGACAGACGGCTGCCGAGAGCGCCTCCTGCGGCGAGACCGGCAAAAAAGACGGCGGTCACCACGCTTACGGCCGTGAAGCCGGAACCGAACACCAGACTGAGCTGCCGCATCCAGACCAGCTCATAGATCAGGCTGCACGCTCCGGAAACGGCATAGACAAGGGGCAGGGCCCACCGGAGGGCGGGAAGGCCGGGAGTCATAACATCGGTGGACATGGCACATCCGTGGGTGCCCCGGAAGGTTCCGGGGCACGGTTTTGAGGGATCAGTAGTTTTTCAGTTCCATGGTGTTGTAGGGAATGTCCTCGGCGTCCTCGTCCTCATCCGTGTCGGTGATGCGGGCCTTCGCCGAAGCGAGGTCGACGGCGTCGTTCAGATGCTGTTCAGGGAAGGGCTTGACCTTGTCCTGAGCGGCGCGGTCGTAGGAGACGGCCGTGGTCTGGGCGGCGATGCGGAATTCGGAATTGTTTTCGGGAACGACGGGATACTGTTTCGGAATTTCCAGCTGAGGCACGTATTCGTAGGGAATGCGGTAGGCCCTGTAGACCATGTTGGTCAGGCGGGGGGGGCTTGATGCTTCTGTCGAGGCCGGGCCAGGAGTAGTCGGGATTGATGAATTCCCATACGGTCTCGCATTCGGGAGTGACTTCGAAGATGCGCCCTCCGTCGCCTTCAGTGATCAGGGGGTTGCCGTTGGGAAGGCGCTGGGCACCGGAGATGGAGGGACTGAAGAAGTAGTGCGCCAGAGAATGGGATTCGGCGTATCCCAGCGCGCGGCCGTAGTATTCCCAGACGACCTCCATGGTCACGGGATTGAATTCCGTCACGAGGGAATAGTTGCCGCCGTTGTTGAAGAGAAGAATGTTGCCGGCTCCGGGCAGCCCCTTGGGGATCATGTGGACGTTGTGGATCATGCCGCCGTTCTGACCGCCGAACGACCAGCTCGGACCCTTGATCTGCAGACCCAGCTTCTGCAGCTGCGGATAGTTCGTATAGTCGGGACCGAGTTTCCAGACGACCTTTCCCGTCTCATGGTCGATGATGTACAGGAGGTCGTTGTAGTTGTTCATGAGAATGTTTCTGGGATGGAAACGCTTGTCTCCGCTGTCGTACCACGGGTTGGGGCCGAGCCAGCCCATGCTGTTGCCGCCGAGCGAAGGCGTGCCGTCGGCGTTTTTGCGGCCTCTCGTGCTCATTTCCTCGGAAACGATGTCCTTGGCGGACCAGCGCCATTTGACCTTGCCGTCGTGACCGACGATGACCACCGTTTCCATGTTGTTCAGACGAGGCTCACCGGCCTTGGGAGCGTAGGTGCCGAACATGGTGTCGCCTTCGGGGTCGGGATCGGAGCCGGGGGCGTAATAGCCTGTGGTCTGCGGCCAGCGCAGCATGTTGTGATGCTGCAGCCACGTCGGCACTTCGACTTCCTTGCCGGTCGCGGGATCCTTTCTCGGTTCCTTGTATTCGCTTTCCACGGTCCAGGTGATGTTGCCGTCGAAGTCCATTTCGACCACGCGGTCATTCTGCACGCCGCGGCCGATGGGCGGAGTGATCATGCCGGTCAGCAGCTTTCCTCCCGGAAGCACGACGGGCGGAAAGCCGGAGGCGTCCTTCCAGACGTGGACCAGTTCGCCGTTCATGCTGTAGAGCGGTACGCCTCTGTGCAGACGTTCCTCGCCCGTGGTGACGTTGGAAAGCACGGTCCATCCGTTCCAGCATTTTTCCGGTTTGTAGATGGTCGTGCCGGTGGGGAACACGGTGGGAGCCGCCGACGCCGTGGCGGGAAGAGCCATGCAGGCAAGGGCAACCCATGTGTACAGGAAAAGTTTTTTCATGCCGATCTCCCGAAGCTGAAGGGTGTTGCATGTGGATGTCGACAGAGGAGATTGACGGTGACGGAATGTTCGGCCGAACCTGTTGTCATGCATGTCTTGCAGTCTCTCTGTCGACGGCCGCGACAAGGGATGTTTTTCTGCGCACCTCCTGTGACAGGTTGAGTTTCAGCTTCATGATATCAGAGAAAAGGCGTGTGTTTTCAAGGGATGGAGCGCTGACTTATTTCAATGGCAGCTATGGAAGGAATCAATGGCGGAAAAAGAAGCGTGCGGCGTTGCCATGACGGCACGATGTTCATTATGCTGAAGAATCACAGGGCGCACCGGCCGGAAACAAAGAAACACGGCAGGCCGGAAGGCCCCGTTGCGGAGAAGACCATGATAGAAGAACTGAGCGGCGATTTCATGCAGCAGCTGAGAGGCTTTTACTATGTGGCGAAGTGCGGAAGCTTTTCCGTCGCCGCCAGGGAGATGCGGCGCAATCAGTCAACGGTCAGCTATCAGGTGAGACATCTTGAGCAGAGTCTGCAGACGACGCTGTTTCAGCGCACGGGCCGCGGAGCGGTGCTGACGAGGGAGGGACGTGAACTTTTTGCATCCGTGCTGGAGATCTTTGAAAAGATAGAGTCCATTCAGAAAAGAGTGCACGGACAGGGCGGGGAGATACGCGGACCCGTCCGCCTTGCCTTCAGTCCTCTGATTCTGCACAGCGTGCTCATTCCGCTTCTTCCCAAGCTGCGGGCGACGTTTCCCGACGTGCAGTTCACCATGGAACAGGTTCACGGGGCAGATGCGGCCCTGCTTTTCCGGGACATTGCCAGCCGCACGCTGGATTTTGCCATGCTTGCGGCCGACAGCGCGAGGGTTCCGCTGAAGTTCTCTCCGTTCTATTCGTCGCGGACGGTGCTGTGCATGCCCGAAGACATGACGGTGGATCTGGGGGATCCCGTGGACATGAAGACGCTGGCGGAACTGCCGCATGTCGTGTCCAAGTCCACGCGGGGCATCAGAGGCAGAGCCGAGGAGATCATGCGTGAGCACGGCCTGACGCTTCATGTGGCGCAGGTGGTGGAAAACATGTATCCTGCAGGCGGAAATGGTGAACTGCGGATTCGGAGTGGCACTCATGGACGAACGGGCGGTACGTTCCGTCATGGGCCACATGCGACTGCGCACCGTGCCTCTGGACAGCGTGTTTCCCGCGCGCCGGTACGGCATCGTTCAGCCTGTTCAGGCGACGCTTTCTCCGCAGGCGCAGAAGGTCATCGAGTTCTTTCTCGGAGAGATGGGCGCATCTGACGCATGACGTGTCCGGAAGGGGACGAAGGATGGGGAGGTCGTCGCCGGGGGCCCTTGCCCCGGTCCGGCGCGGACCGTGTTCCTTCAGCGTGCCGCATCCGCCGCAAGGAAGCGCTCCTTCCGTCCGCCGGAGGAGGGAGGACGAAAGGAGCGCAGAGAGTAACGCTGTCCAAGAGGCCGGGGTTCCTGACGGAAGGAGCCGGCATTTCAGGCTCAGCGGGCGGTGTTTTTCTTTCTCCACTCCGTCACGACGGAGCCGTTTTCCTTGCGGATCGTCAGAAAAAGCTCGCCCAGCATGGGGTTGGTGAAGGGAAAGTCCGCTCTGTTGTGGGGCGGTCTTGTTTCTCTGCGCTCCCGTGCGGCGTACATCAGGGCTTCGCCGACATCGATCAGATCCAGCGTTTCCTCCGAGTCTGCCGCCACTTTATGATAATGGTAGTTGGAAGTGATATTTTTCAGCGGACTTGATTTTCCGCTCCGGATAT
>USNI01000076.1 GCA_900555975.1 uncultured Desulfovibrio sp.
GATCGAGGCAGACGATGTGCGCGTCGAAGGGCGCGAGCTGCGGCGGGAACATGATGCCGTGCTCATCGAAGTTCTGTTCGATGCAGGCGGCCACCACGCGGGAGACGCCGATGCCGTAGCAGCCCATGATCATGATTCTTTCCTTGCCGTTCTCATCGAGGAACACGGCGTGCAGGGCTTCGCTGTACTTGGTGCCGAGCTTGAAGATGTGTCCCACTTCGATGCCGCGCTTGATTTCCAGCGGATGACCGCAGCAGGGGCAGGGATCTCCGGCCACGGCATTGCGCAGGTCGGCCCATTCAATGGGCAGGGTGACGTCGCGCACGAGGCTGAGATGACGGACATGGGTGTCGGCCTTGTTGGCGCCGGCGATCCAGTCGTTGCCGGCCATGAGTTCCTTGTCGGCATAGATCTTGTCCACGCCCCTGAGTCCGGCGGGACCGGCAAAGCCCACGGGAGCGCCGGTCATGGCCTGCACCTGTTCGGGCGTGGCGAACGCTATGTCGTCGGCGTCGAGAAGGTGGGCCAGCTTGATTTCGTTGAGTTCGCGGTCGCCGCGCAGAAGCACGGCCACGTTCCTGCCGTCGGCCACGAAGAGAAGCGTCTTCACGAGCTTGTCGGCGGCAACGCCGAGGAAGGCGCTCAGCTCTTCAATGGTGTGCTGCGCGGGAGTTGCGATTTCCTCCATGGCGGGACAGGGCGTCGTATCCTGCACGAATTCCGTCTTGATGGG
Source organism: uncultured Desulfovibrio sp. (assembly GCA_900555975.1). Classification (GTDB taxonomy): domain Bacteria; phylum Desulfobacterota; class Desulfovibrionia; order Desulfovibrionales; family Desulfovibrionaceae; genus Mailhella. Next base: position 734 of record USNI01000076.1, read on the forward strand.
GGCGCGTTCCACGTTGGCGGCCCAGGTGCAGTCGGGCCAGTTGGTGCAGGCGGTGATGGAGTCTTCGCCGGTTTCGGCGAGCACCATGAACTCATGGGAGAAATTGCCGCCGATGGCGCCGGAGTCGGCTTCCACGGGGCGGAAATCGAGACCCATGCTGCTGAAGATCTTATGATAGGCTTCCTTCATGGATGCGTAGCTTCTGTTCGCGCCTTCGTCGTCCACGTCGAAGGAATAGGCGTCCTTCATCATGAATTCACGGCCGCGCATGAGACCGAAACGGGGACGCACCTCGTCGCGGAACTTGGTCTGGATCTGATACAGATTCAGAGGCAGCTGACGATAGGACTTCACTTCGCCGCGCAGAAGGTCGGTCATGACTTCTTCATGGGTGGGGCCGAGACAGTAGTCGCGCTCATGTCTGTCCTTGAAGCGCAGAAGTTCCTTGCCGTACTTCTTCCAGCGGCCGGATTCCTCCCACAGTTCGGCGGGCTGCACCATGGGAAGCAGCACTTCGATGGCGCCTGCGGCGTTCATTTCGCGGCGGACGATGTCCTTGGCCTTTTCCAGCGTGCGAAGCCCCAGCGGCAGCCAGGTGTAGATGCCGCTCGTGAGCTTGCGTATCATGCCGGCACGGACCAGCAGCTTGTGGCTGACCACTTCGGCATCGGCGGGTGCTTCCTTCAGGGTGGGGATGTAGTAACGGCTCCAGCGCATAGGGGGATCCTTCAGATGTTCTGGGTAAGAAGTTTGTCGAGTTCTTCAAGAAATGCCGCAAGCAGGGCGTCCTGTCCGTTCACGGAGCGCAGAACCTTGCCCTTGCGGAAAATGACGCCTTTGTCACGGCCTCCGGCCAGACCGATGTCGGCCTCGCGGGCTTCGCCCGGTCCGTTGACCACGCAGCCCATGACCGCAATCTTGAGACGGCTCGAGGCCGCCAGAGGATGGGACTGCACATGGGCTTCCACCTTTTCGGCCATGCCGATGAGGTCGATTTCCGTGCGCCCGCAGGTGGGGCAGGAAACGATTTCCGGCCCGCGGCTGCGCAGGCCCACGGCCCGCAGTATCTCCCAGGCCACGGCCACTTCCCGCACGGGATCGGCCGTAAGAGAGACGCGTATGGTATCGCCGATGCCCTCAAAAAGCAAAAGCCCGAGTCCTGCCGCGGATTTTACCGTGCCGCGCATGGGAGTGCCCGCTTCGGTGACCCCGAGATGCAGCGGATAGTCCGCTTTTTCCGCCATGAGCCGGTAGGCGGCTATGGTGTCGGTGACGGACGAGGACTTCAGAGAAATCTTGATGTCGTAGAAGCCGCGTTTTTCCAGCATGCGCACGTGGGAGAGCGCGCTTTCCACGAGCGCTTCCGGGGTGGGGCCGCCGTAGCGTTCGAGCAGATCCTTTTCCACGGAGCCGCTGTTCACGCCGACGCGTATGACGGCACCGTTGGCCTTCGCCGCGGCGGCAAGGTTGTCCACGGGACCTTCCCCGCCGATGTTGCCCGGATTGATGCGCAGGCCTCTGAGACCCGCATCAAGAGCGGCGAGGGCCAGACGATGATCAAAATGGATGTCGGCCACGAGAGGCACGGGAGAGCGGTCGGCAATGGTCTTCAGCGCTGCCGCCGCCTTTTCATCAGGAACGGCAAGGCGCACGATTTCGCATCCTGCGGCGTGGAGTCTCGCAATCTGTTCCAGCGTGGCCGACGCGTCTCGCGTATCGGTGTTGGTCATGCTCTGTACTGCGACGGGAGCGCCGCCGCCGATGAGCACGTTGCCGAGTCTGAGTTGTCTGGTTCCGTTTCTGTGAGGGGCGTTCATGCTTTCTCCTTGAGGCTGCGCAGATGGTGTAGCGCGTCCCAGGTATAGATGACAAGAGCCAGCCAGATGACCGGGAAGGAAATCATGTCGGAAGGCTTCATGCTTTCACCGAGAACGGTGATGGCCAGCAGAAAGGAAATGGAAGGGCTGACATACTGGAGAATGCCGATGGTGGCCAGCGTCACATTGCGGGCGGCATAGCCGAACAGGAGAAGGGGAAGTCCCGTAAAGGCGATGGTGCACACAAGAAGGACGGGACGCAGCGGTCCGTAGCCGACGATGCCGAAGCCCTGTTCGGTGCAGCCGAGCCAGATCAGGGCCGCGGGCATGAGCATGAGCGCCTGAACGAAGAGACTGGGTGCGGAAGGCATGCGGAGCGTTTTCTGCACATAGCCGTACAGGGCGAACGACAGGGCGAGCGTGAAGCCGAGCCACGGAATGTGGCCGTAGGCGACGATGCTGGCGGCAACGCCCACGAAGGCCAGAGCTATGGCCAGAGACTGGGCGCGAGAAAGTTTTTCTCCAAGAAGGACGCGGCCCATGAGGACGTTGAGCAGCGGCGTGATGAAGTATCCGAGCGAGGATTCCACGATCCGTCCGCTGGTGACGGCCAGAAGGTAGACGCTCCAGTTCAGACCGAGCAGCAGCGCGGCCGCAAACAGGGAAAAAAGCACCTTTCTGCTTTGAAAGGCCGCGCGCACGGCGTGAAGCTGATGCGTGACCGCGAGCACGAGGCCGAGAAAGACCACGGTCCAGATCATGCGGTGCGACATGATGGATATGGGATTCAGTCCTGCAAGCAGGGGCCAGAACAGAACGGCGACGCCCCACAGAAGATGCGCGGCAAGTCCCGCGCCTGTTCCCGCGCAGGAAGCGGTGCATTCGCTGGAGTGAAAGGGCAGGTGGAGGTACATATGCGGGGGAGGGAAGGACGTTCTGGCAGAGGTCGGAAAAACCGGTCCGGAAGAAGCGGGAGAGGCGGGACCGTCGGTACGGTGACGGGGGCTTGTCCGTAACCAGCGGTCCGCTCTTCCGTTCGGAAACGGAAGAGCGGACCGGGAACGGTGCCGCAGCGTCTGTCGAGGCTGTCTCAAGGGCAGAGCATGCGGCGGGTGATGTATGAGAAAAGCCGCATGACGTCGCGGGATGCGGCAGATCCGGAAGAGCTTTTCCGGACAGACTATCGGTTGAAGGAGCGGGCGTAGAGTTCCACGATGGCCCGGCGACCGTTGGCTTCGAGGAAGCGGGTGCCGGTGGCGGTGAAGCGGGAATGCTTGATGATGGGGTCGTCCTTCCTGACCCAGTCGTCGTTGATCCAGCGGAACCATGCGTCACGTTTCTGATCGAAGACAAGAAGCGGCTTGTTGCACAGCTTGGCGAATTCAGCGCCCCATCCGGTGCCGCCCTTGACGGTCTTGTCCTCCTGAATTTCGCCGATGACGAGCACTTCACTGCCGCTGCTCACCTGCCAGCAGATGGACTGGAGGACCTTGCGGAACAGAGGCGCGCGGGTGTATTCGCGGCCCATGAGACGGGAAACATAGGTCATGCTGACGTCCTTGAGTGCCAGTTCGTCCTGCGTGAGGACGCGAACACCGCGTGTCCGTTCTATCTGATGGCCTTCAAAGCTGTAGTTGACCTCTTCGATGCCCCAGGCTTCGGCCTGAGCCCCAAAGAACTGTTCCGCGCCGGCCGCGCCGCCGCTGAAGAGAACGCACTGTTTCGGATCAAGCATCTGGTCCTCCCAGAATATAGTGTTGCAGAAAGGGTAAATATGATTCCCGCAGAAGATCAGTACTCGGGTTCGACGCGGCGGGATCCGTCGGCGCCGACAATGATGCGCACACGCTGCCCGGGAGCGATATAGGGATCCTTGCCCTGAACAATGACTTCTTCGCTGCCGTTGTCGTAGCGGACGGTGATCTGCAGACCGGTCTGTCTGGAAGCAAGATCTCCTGCACCGACGCCTGCGGCTCCGCCGAGCAGCGCTCCGCCAACGGTGGCCAGAGTACGGCCCGAACCGCTGCCTATGGTGCTGCCGATGACCCCGCCGGCAATGGCGCCGATGAGACCGCCTGCGGTCTGTCTGGAGCTTGAATTACTGTTGATGTTGACTTCCTGTACGGTGACGGCAGTGCCGTGATAGAGGCTGTTGGACTGCCTGGCTTCACCGGCATTGTAGTCGTAGCCACCGAGATGAGGTCCGCAGCCGGGCAGCGCGGGGAGGGCGACCAGCATGGCTGCGGCCAGAACAAGAGCCGCCGGCTTACGAAAATGCATACAAGTCTCCTGTAAAGGCAGAATAGGAATAAGAGTGCTTCCATCATAACCAGCTTGCGGGGAATGTCCAGTTAAGAAGAAGCCGTATTCCCGTAGAAATGCGCGCCAGAGGGGAACTGCCGCAGATGGGTGTTAAAAGAAAAGCCCCGGCATGCCGGGGCAGAAGTTGCCGTAAAACAGCACTGGTCATCAATAGCGGGGACGAGGAGCACGGGGCTTCGCTTCGTTCACGCGCAGGGTACGGCCGCCGAAGTTGGTATTGTCCAGAGCTTCAATGGCAGCGGCGGCAGCGGGATCTTCCATTTCAACAAAACCGAAACCCCGGGCACGGCCGGTTTCACGGTCGCTCACCAGCTTCACGGAGAGCACGTTGCCATAGGCGGCAAAAAGATTCTGAACCTGCTCTTCGGTGGCGGACCAGGGAAGATTCCCGACATAAATAGACTTGGCCATGAGAAAAACCTCACACAAAAGAAATCTGAAACCCACACCCTGCTCCGGCAAACCGATTGCCCAGAGTGTCTCTCCTGTCTATCAGCTATGCCCCATCGGGCAAGGCAAGTCAATGTATATTTGGTATTTTTTTCTCATTTTATAAGA
>USNI01000077.1 GCA_900555975.1 uncultured Desulfovibrio sp.
GCCAGCGGCGAACCGTGCTTCAGAGGAAAAAGCATTTCCTGATCCTGAATATGGCTGTGCGTCTGAAGAATTTCCTCCAGCGTCGCACCGGGATGAAGCACCTCCTGCAGATTTCTGCCCTGAAGAGAGCCGCTTCCGCCCAGCATGGCAACAGCCTTTCGGTTCACTATGTCGATCACGCCGGAGGAAGAGAGTACCAGCACGCCGTCATCAAGCATCTCCATGATGGTTTCCCGCTGCTGGAGCAGACTGCGCAGACGAAGCTGTTCGGTAATGGCGCATACGGCGGCTTTGACCATGCCGTGCGTGTGCGCATGGTACTGCTTGCGCGGCTGCGTGACGTTGAGAACGCCGATGAGCTTTCCCTCGTTCGTAAGAATGGGCGCCGCGGAACAGCTCCAGCACTCCCCGCTGAATCTGAAATGCTCGGCTCCTATGATTTCCACGGGACGCCGCTCCGCAAGACAGGTTCCTATACCGTTGGTTCCCCGAGCCTCTTCGGTATTGATGCTGCCTACCAGCGCGTCGGGATAGTACGTACGATGGGATACCCGATTGGAAATATACAGCGTCACACCCTCGGCGCTGACCAGGCTCAGGGCGCTCACCGCCTCCTGAATCGAGGAAAACATCTGATCGAGAATGTTCTTCGCGCAATTCATGAGATCCGCGTTTTCCTCAAGGATGGCCTTCAGTTCGCCTTCGCTCACCCGGGGGCGTTCCTTGACGTTGGGATCCACATGCGCCGCCACGCTTCGCTCCCAGGAATGGAGAATCATACTGTTGACTATGCCGGGGTCCACTGATCCGCCGGAAAGAAATATCTTTTTCTGCTCCACAATGGCTTTCTGGCGCTCCTCGGACTGAAGATAACTTTCCTGACTCGGCATGACTTTCTCCCGGATGCTATGTCTACTATCATGACACAAGCGTCCTTGACATGTCAATTTGATGAACATGATAAAACATTAACAAAAACACCTGCACATATATTTTACAATAAAAATGGCGTATTATAAAAAATAATGTTTTGGCACAACTTTTGCTTAAGGATGGTGTGACCTGATCATCCCCTTGGTCCCATGCAGGATGATCCGGCCTCATGAGACTTGTCCGATACATATTTCACAACCTTTTTCCGCAAGGATTTTCTGAAAGGAACAGTCATGATCATCGATTTTCGCGTCCGTCCTCCATTCAAGGGCTATCTGAACACGTTCAACTTCCGTAAGTCCACGCCTCCCAGCGATCCGACCAAGGAAACCATATTCACCATCGGCAAGCGTCCCAACGTATCCGCCATTGAAGGGTCCATCGAGAAGTTCGTTCAGGAAATGGACGAAACCGGTACGGAACGCGCCGTCATCATGGGCAGAAAGGCCGACAACTTCGGCGTGGTGGACAATGCCGAAATTCACGAACTGAGTCAGAAGTATCCCGGTCGCTTCATTCCTTTCGCCGGTGTCAATCCCAACCTGCCCGGCATGGTGGAAGAGATTGAAAAGTGTGCTTCTCTCGGCTTCAGGGGCGTAGGCATCGATGCAGGCTGGCTCCGCAAGCCGCTGTTCTATGACGACCCCATCTTCGATTCCATTTTCGAAAAATGTCAACAGCTGGGTCTGATCGCCTCCCTGACGAGCAGCTTCATGCTCGGCCCCGATCTCACCTACTCCGATCCCGATCCCATCCAGCACGTTGCTCTGAAATACCCCTCACTCAAGATCGTCATTCCCCACGGCTGCTGGCCCCATGTGCACAAGGCACTGGCTCTCGCCATCCGCTGCCCCAACGTATACCTCATGCCCGACTGCTATCTGTACATCAATCACTTCCCCCTCTCCGAGGAATATATCGTCGCGGCCAACACCTATCTGAAGTATCGCATTCTTTACGCCTCCAGCTATCCTGTCCGCAGCCTGGAACAGGCTCTGGAAGGCTGGAAGGGCAGAGCCTTCACCGACGAAGCGCTCAAAAACACCCTGCACGACAACGCCGCCCGCCTGCTCGGCGAAATGTAGCATCCTCTTCGCCCGCAACCCTGCGGACACTCGTTCTGCGGAAGCGCCCCAAGCTCTCCATTCCGCGCAGGACGCTCCAGCAGAACGGGTTCACATACAAAACACAGGAAAGTTCATGCCTACCATCAGCGTCATTTCCCCGCTGACCATCCGCCGCACCACGTTCCGCAACCGCATCATCATGCCGTCGATGGTAACGAACTATGCCGGAAGAAACGGTGAAGTCAGTGAAAAGCTCATCCGCTACCATGAAGCCCGCGCCCTCGGCGGCGTAGGACTGAACATGCTGGAAGCGACCAGCGTCCATGACTCGGGCCGCAGCTACTTCCCCGGCGTCAGCATTGCTTCCGACGACTACATCAGAGGTCTGTCTCATCTGACGGACGCCGTACACCAGGCCGGAGGCCTCGCCGGCGTCCAGCTTCATCACGCCGGACGCCTCGTTCGTCCCGATGCCTCCGGGCAGGCCATTCCGCTGGTTTCGTTCATTCCCGGCCTCACGGCGTACGACAACTCCAGAGTGATGGACACCGAAGACATCTACATGCTCATCGATGCCTATGTCGAAGCCGCAAGACGTGCCGGGGAAGCCGGGTTTGACGTGATAGAGATTCACGGAGCGCACGGCTATCTCATCGCACAGTTCATGTCGCCGCTGTTCAATCAGCGTACCGACGAATTCGGCGGCTCCTACGAAGGACGTATGCGCTTCCCGCTGGAAATCATCCGCCGCGTCCGCGAAACGGCGGGCGACGACATGGTGCTCTTCTTCCGCCTGAGTGCCGAAGAACTTCTGCCCGGCGGCATCGACGTGGATCTTTCCTGCCGCATCGCCTGCGACGTGGCCGAGGCCGGCATCGACCTCGTGCACGTGAGCGTGGGGCTTGCGGAAACCAACGAATTTACCGGCCCGCCCCCCTGCCTGCCGGAAGGCTGGAACGCCGACAGAGCCGGACGCATCCGTGCCGCGCTGAACGGCAAGGCTCTGGTTTCGGTGGCCGGACGCATTCTTACCCGCGCCACGGCCGACCGTATTCTGAACGCCGGTCAGGCCGACATGGTCACGATGGGCCGCGCGCTCATCGCCGATCCCGATCTGCCCGTCAAGCTGGCGGAAGGCCGCGATGAAGACATCCTTCCCTGCGTGGGCTGCAACGAAGGCTGCAACGGCCGCCTCGGCCAGAGAAAGCCCGTGGAATGCGCCGTGAACCCCCGCACGGGCCGTGAAGGCATCATGCTCATGACGCCCGCCAAAACCGCGAAGAACGTGGTCGTGGTGGGCGCTGGCCCTGCCGGCATGGAAGCCGCCGTTACCGCCGCCAGGCGCGGTCACAAGGTCACCCTGTTTGAAAAGGAACAGGAACCCGGGGGCCTGCTCAACGTGGCCGACCTTCCTCCGCACAAGGACGTGCTCACCCGCCTGAAGAACTGGTATGTTCATGAACTGAAAAAGGCCGGAGTCACGCTGGTGACGGATCATGCCGTTTCCACGCAGGAACTCATCGACCTGCACGCCGACGCCGTGCTCGTGGCCACGGGAAGCTGCGCCGCCAGACCCGGATTCGCCGCCGAGGCTCTCGCCTCCGGCGCGGCCGTTACCGCGGAAGACGCCCTGCGCAATCCGCCCTCCGGCAATCATGTGCTGATCCTCGGCGGCGGCCTCGTGGGCTGCGAAACCGCCGAAAAGCTCGCGCTTCAGGGAAAAAGCGTGACCATTCTTGAACTTCGTGCCGAACTGGCTCCCGACATGCATCCGCGTGCGCGCAAATTCCTTCTGAAGAGCCTGCGTGAACACGGCGCCAGATTTCTGCTCAACACACAGGTCGTTGACTTGGAGCGCAACGGCATCGTCTCCGTCCGCGACAGCTACGGCAACGAACGTGTGCTTCCCCCGTACGACAGCATCATTCTTGCCCTCGGCTACAAGTCCGACAACACACTGTGCCGTGAACTGGCCGCCGCCGATCTGCCCTTCATTCCGCTGGGCGACTGCGTGAAGCCCGGAAAAATCATGGATGCCATCCATGCCGCACGGCAGGCGGCATGCAGGCTGTAGACGAACCTTCACCCGAAACGCCTTTTTCTTCAGGAGACAGCATGTTTGAGCGTAAAAAACTGAGACCCATCATCCTCGTACTGGCGACGCTGCTGTGCATTTTCCAGTTGTGTACATCGCTGGGCATCTTCATCCTCGATCCCATGGTCATCCGCTCCGTACATGTGGGTATTATTCTCGCGCTGATCTTCCTCTGGCGCCCGCCGGTGCACGAATGGAAGAAACATCCCCGCCCCGAACCTCTCTGGGTTCTGGCCTGGGACATTTCCCTTCTGACCTTCAGCGTGGTCGCCTGCGGATACATCGCCATCTATGAGCCTGAGCTGTCCGAGCGTATGCCCCAAGTCGACGAAGTCGAAACATATCAGGTCATTCTGGGCGCAGGCCTGTGCTTCTGCATCATGGAAGCCGTACGCCGCGTGTCCGACTGGTCGCTCGTCATCGTTACCATCGTGGCTCTCGTCTATGCCTTCTGGGGACACCTGCTTCCCGGCAACCTCGGTCATCTGTACCTTGAAGCCGACCGCATCATCGAATCGCTGTACCTGCTGAGCGACGGCATCTGGGGTTCCCCCATCGGTGCGTCCGCCAGCGTCATCTTCCTGTTCATTCTCTTCGGTGCCACACTGGATAAGGTCGGTTTCTCCAGCGTGTTCATCGACATCGTCTGCCTGCTCACCAAAAACGCCAAGGGCGGCCCGGCCAAGGCGGCCATTTTCGGTTCCGCCCTGTTCGGTTCCGTGTCCGGTTCCGCGGTAGCCAACGTCTACGCCACCGGTATTTTCACCATTCCGCTCATGAAGAAGGTCGGCTACAAGCCGCACTTTGCCGGTGCCGTGGAAGCTGTGGCCTCCTCCGGCGGCCTCATCATGCCTCCGGTCATGGGCTCCATCGCCTTCGTCATGGCCGAATATACCAACGTGAGCTATCTGGAAGTCTGCAAGGCCGCTCTTCTTCCCGCCGTACTCTACTACGCCAGCCTCTTCATGATGATTCATTTCGAGGCATATCGTTCCAACATCGGCACCACACCGGCAGACATGATTCCTCCCAAAAAGGAAATCCTGAAGAAGCTCTATTATCTCGCCCCTCTCGTCATCCTCATCGCCACCATGCTGGCCGGCAGAAGCGTGGTCTTCTCCGCCGTGTCCGGTACGGCAAGCGCCATCGTGCTCTCCTTCCTCCGCAAGGACACCCGACTCACCATCGGCAAGTTCTTCGAAATTCTGGAAAGCACCGCCTCCAACATGCTCATGATCGCGGCCTGCTGCGCCTGCGTGGGCATCGTCATCGGCGTCGTGACCATGACCGGGTTCGGCT
>USNI01000078.1 GCA_900555975.1 uncultured Desulfovibrio sp.
CTGGAACGGCTGGTGGAGCAGGAAGACCGGAGGTTGGCGGACGAGGAGATCAAGGTGTTTGTCAGCCAGCTGAACAACAGCTCCGTGGATCTGGGGCTGCGGTTCTGGGTGCCGACGGAAGATTACTGGAATGTCCGCTGGAAGATGCTGGAGGATATCAAGCTGGCTTTTGATGAGGCGGGAATCGCAATCCCGTTCCAGCAGATGGATGTGACCATCAAACAGTGAATACAAATGGAGGAGCGACATGCATAAGGCATATGAACTGATCAAAGAAGAGGAACTGGGGAGTCTTCAGGCTAAGGGGTATGTGCTGCGACACAAAAAGAGCGGAGCTCATGTGGCGCTGATCAAAAACGACGACGATAACAAGGTGTTCTATATCGGATTTCGGACGCCGCCGAAGGATTCCACGGGCGTAGCCCACATTCTTGAACATTCCGTGCTCTGCGGTTCCGACCGGTATCCGGTGAAGGAACCGTTCGTGGAGCTTCTGAAAAGTTCCCTTCAGACCTTCCTCAACGCGCTCACCTTTCCCGACAAGACCTGTTATCCGGTGGCGAGCTGCAATCTGCAGGACTTCTACAATCTCATCGACGTGTATCTCGACGCGGTGTTTCATCCCCGCATCGACGAGAACGTGCTGCGTCAGGAGGGCTGGCACATCGAGACCGACGGTTCCGACGCCCCCTGGCAGTTCAAGGGCGTGGTGTTCAATGAAATGAAGGGCGTGTATTCGTCGCCGGATTCCGTGCTCATGGAGGAATGCCAGCACGCGGTGTTCCCGGACATGCTCTACAGCCTTGATTCCGGCGGTGATCCGGCCGAAATTCCGTCTCTGACCTTCGAGGCCTTCCGCGAATTTCATGCGGACTACTATCATCCGTCCAACGCCAGATTCTTCTTCTGGGGCGATGATCCCGAAGAAGCTCGTCTGGAGCGCATGGCCCTCGTGCTCGCGCCCTATGAAAGGCGTGAGGTTTCTTCGGAAGTGCCGCTTCAGCCCCGTCTTGCCTCGCCCCGCCTTGTGGAGGTTCCCTATGCGGCGTCCGAGGGTGAGGATGCGGACAAGGCGCACGTGGCCGTGAACTGGCTTCTGTGCGAAACGAAGGACACCGAGGAGATGTTCGTGCTCAACATGCTCGAGCACATCATCGCCGGACTTCCCGGTTCACCGCTGCGCAAGGCGCTCATGGATTCCGGTCTCGGCGAGGACATTTCCGGCTGCGGCCTTGAGGGGGATCTGCGCCAGTCCTATTTTTCCATGGGGCTTCGTTCCATCAATGCGGAGGACGCCTCCGAAGTGGAACGCCTCATGATGGACACGCTCGCCGGTCTGGCGGAAAACGGCGTGCCCGCGCCGGCCGTGGAGGCCGCGCTCAATTCTCTGGAGTTCATGCTGCGCGAGAACAATACGGGTTCGTTTCCGCGGGGACTGGCCGCCATGTTCCGCAGTCTGTCGGACTGGCTGTACGACGGCGACGCCTTTGCGCCGCTTGCATGGGAAAAGCCCCTTGCGTCCATCAAGAGCCGGCTTGCGTCCGGGGAGAAGGTGTTCGAGAACGCCATCCGCCGCTGGTTCCTGGACAATACGCATCGCGTGACGGTTCTGCTTCTGCCGGACGCCGGTCTTGCCGCCGCGCGGCAGTCGGCCGAAGATGCGAAGCTTGCCGCGCTGCGGGCGGGCATGAGCGAAGAGCAGCGCGCCGGGGTGGCCGAAGCGGCGGCCGCGCTCAGGGCCGCGCAGCAGAAGCCCGATTCTCAGGAAGCGCTCGACACCATACCGAGTCTGGGCAAGCAGGATCTTCCGGCGGAAAATGCCGTCATCGCCTGCGCCGTGGAGAAGAAGGACGGTCTGGATGTCGTGACGCACGATCTGGATACCACGGGCATTCTCTATGCGCGCATGGCCTTTGATCTTTCAGCCGTGCCTTCGCGCCTTCTGCCGCTCACGCCGCTCTATGCCCGCGCGCTTACGGAACTCGGCACGAAGCACAGCGACTATGTGAAGCTCGGTTTTGAGATTTCGGCGCATACCGGCAGTCTCGGAGCCGGAGCCGTGGTGCTGCCGCGTCTGTCCGACGCCGCGCCGGTCACCTTCCTTTCGTTCTCGGGCAAGTGCACGGCGGACAAGGTGGACAGAATGACCGCGCTCATGGAGGAGATCCTTTCCGAGCCGGACTTCGACAACAGGGAACGGTTCATGCAGATGGCCCTTGAGGAAAAGGCGCGCATGGAACAGGCCGCCGTGCCTTCGGGGCACACGCTGGTCAACACCCGTCTGAACGGCAGATTGTCCGCGGCCGGACGCATTTCCGAGGAAATGAACGGCGTGAACGCGCTCTTCCATGTGCGCGAACTCATCCGCAGGCTGGAACAGGACTGGGAATCCGTGCGTCTGGATCTTGTCGGACTGCATGAGCGCATCATCCGCAGGAACGGGCTGAAGCTGGATCTGACGGCGGACGGCGCACTTCTTGACACGTCGCGCCGGTCGCTGGAAGCGCTGGCGTTCCGTCTTCCCTCGCGGGAGATGGAGGCTTGCGCTCTGGAATTCGACGCGCTTCCGGGAGCGGAACTTCTGAGCATTCCCGCGCAGGTCAACTATGTGGGGCTTGGTCTGAGCCTGAAGGATACCGGCTATCGCTACAGCGGTTCTCAGGCGGTCATTCTCCGCCATCTGCGCATGGGCTATCTGTGGGACCGCGTGCGCGTGCAGGGCGGAGCCTACGGCTGCTTCGCCCGCTACGGGCGCGCCACCGGAGCCTTCACCTTTGCCTCCTACCGGGATCCCAACGTGGAGAACACGCTGCGCGTGTACCGGGAAACGGCGGACTATCTGGGCAATCTTTCTCTTTCCGAGGCCGACATCACCCGCGCGGTGGTGGGCGCCATCGGCGATGTGGACGCCTACATGCTGCCCGGAGCCAAGGGGGCGACGGCGTTTTCCCGCTGGATGACCGGCGAGACGGATGAGGAACGTCAGCGCATACGCGAGGAGATTCTTTCCACGCGTCTTTCCGATTTTCATGATTTCGCGCCCTATCTTGCGGCCGGACTGAAGAAGGCCGTGCCCTGCGTGCTCGGCGGAACCGACGCCGAGGCGGCGGCTTCGGCGGAAGGCTGGACCACAACCCGGGTGTTGTAGACGCGGACGCGAAGGAGAGCTTCATGAAAAGTGAAAAGACGCGCGGCACCATGCTGACGAGTTCTGCGGTCATCTTGTGCCTGGCGACCTTTGCGGCCGGCTTCGTGAGCGGCAGCGTGGTGTCGGAACACCGGGCAGCCGGCGGGCAGCAGACGGCCGCCGTCGCCCCGGCGCCGGAGCCTGTCGTTCCGAGCTCCCAGCAGCAGGCGGAGCATATTCAGCATCTGAGGGAGGAGGCCATGCGTTCTCCCGGGGATGCGGCCCTGTGGACGAATCTCGGCAACGCCTGCTACGACGCCGGCGATGCCGACGGAGCCATCGAGGCGTACGGCCGTTCCCTCGCCCTGGAACCCGGCAATGCCGACGTCCGCACGGACATGGGCAACATGTACCGCATGAAGGGAGAGCCGGAACAGGCGGTGGCCTGCTATGATCAGGCGCTCAGGGATCATCCCGGGCACAGAAACGCGGTGTTCAACAAGGGCGTGACCATGCTGCTCGATCTGGAACGGCCTGAAGAGGCCGTGGCCTTCTGGCGTTCCGTGGTGGAGAAGCAGCCCGACTTCACGCTTTCAAGCGGCATAGAGCTTCGTCAGGCCATGCCCGGCGTGGTGTCGGACGCGGCCCTGCAGCTTGAGGCGCACGGCCGGAAGGAGGTCGCGCTGCGGGCCTATGAAGAGGCGCTGAAGCTGGACGACTCCTTTGCCCCGGCGCTGGTGCACCGCGCCTGGCTTCTTGAGGGCATGGGGCGCGCCGACGAGGCTCAGTCTCTGTGGAAGCGCGTTGTCGAACTGTATCCCGATGCCACGGATCCGACGGGAAAACCTGTCCGCGACCGCATCAAGCAATAATCATACCGGACTGTCATGCTTCCGTTTTCTTTTTCTTTCATTCGCATCGTCATGTCGGTTGCGACGCTTTGCGTGCTTCTCGGCGCGCCGTTTCCGCTGGCGGCGGAAACGGCGGAGCCCGGCGTCGTCATTGCCGGGCCTGCGCCTTCCGTGTCGGTTCCCGAACCTGTGACCATACGGGCGGAACCGCAGCCGCAGGCTCCGCCTCCGCTGGAGAGGCGCTCTTCGGCGTCCAGACTGGGCGTGCGTTCCGTGCTCACCATGCTTGCCGATCCCGACGGCAGTCTGGATCAGAAGACCGCGGCCGCAAGTCTCTCCCGCTTCGTTCCGTTTGCCGTCGACGTGCTGTCGCGCAGTCCCGGCGTGCTGTGGCTGCATCTCGACCTCGCCGACGTGAAGGACGCCGCGCCGCATACGCTGTGGCTCGATCTCGGCTCGCAGATTCCGTCCGGGGTGTCCGTGTGGCTGTCTCCGGACGGGCGGGACTTTGAGCAGGTCGGGGCCGGATTCTCCGGACTGTATGATCTTCTTCCCGCCGGGGAGCGGGGACAGGTGCTCATCCGCATGGACGGACTGCCCGGACTGTGGTTCCGTCCGGCGCTGTGCTCGCCGTCGGCGGTGGTGACGTCTCCGGAGCGGCTCGGACACATGCTTTGTCTGGCGGCGCTGGCCGTGCTTGGCGCGCTTTCTCTGCTGCTCAGCGTGACGGAGCGAAGCGAGGGCCGGTTCTGGACGGGCGTGCTTGCCCTGGCGGCGCTGACGCAGATACTGTGGGGCGTGCCTTCCATGCCCACGGGGCATGTGGGAACGGGCGCGTTTCCCGGTATGTTTGCGGCGGGCGTGGCGCTGTTCATGCTGCCTCATGCCGGACGCGTGGTCATGCGCACGCGAGAGACTTCGCCGTTCGTGGACACGCTTTTTCTTCTTTTCGCGCTGCCGGGGGCGTGCGCGGCCATCGTTCCGCTTCTTCCCGGCATGGCATGGACGGTGCGGCTGCTGCCTCTGTGGCCGCTTGCGGCCCTGCTCTGTCTTGTGCCGTCCGTGGTGCTCCTTTTCCGCGGCGTGCGGGGAAGCGGTTCGTTTACGCTGAGCTGTCTTTTCATGGGAGGCGGCGCCGTCGTCTCGCTGTGGGGACTCGTGCACGGACTGGAGAGTCCGTGGTGGGGGCTTGCCGTGCAGGCGGGGCAGGCTGCGGGCGTGCTGCTTCTCTCCTCGGCCGCGCCCCGGCGGGCGGAGGACGAGGTTCCCGCGAAGGAGCCGGCGCTCGACATCGCGCCGCGCAGACCTGTGGAGAACCGGACCAACACCTATCGGGACAACAGTCTTGCCGCGTTGCGCCGGGCCTTCCGCGGTACCGTGGAGGAGCTGTTCGAGGAG
>USNI01000079.1 GCA_900555975.1 uncultured Desulfovibrio sp.
CTCGTTTTTGGTGAGCTCGGTGCTAGTGCCGGTTTGCGTGTTGGTGACCATGGAGCGGGCGATGGAGGACGCCTTCTGGATGTCGCTGGCGGCGCCGGCCACGATGGTGGTCAGTACCAGCGGAACGACGACCATGCGGATGAGATTGATGAAAAGCTGACCGATGGGCTTGAACCATGCGGGATCAAAGCCCATGGAGGGAGCGGCGAGACCGGCGGCCACGCCGAGGACCATGCCTATGGCCATCTGGACGGGCAGACTGATACGGGATTTCATGAAGACTCCTCCGGAAAGCAGAACCGTTGCAGAAGAACGGCGGGATGAATGTCGGGAAGGCGTCCGGCCGTCTGCATCGTTATACGGCGTCCGGTTCACCAGGTCCGTCTTTGACAAAATCGAAAAAAAACGGCACGACAGACATCTTTTCCATGAAAGAATAGCTCTGTCAAGCCGACGTGACAGGAGGCGTAAGGCGACAGGTTGTGACTGTTTTGTAGAAAAAATGCTTTTTCAGAGCGTCGTGGTGCAGGAAAGCATTTGCCTTGCATGGCCGTTTGGGGCATAGTGCCGGACACGCCCTTTTGTTAAATAAGGAGAAATCACAGGAGAAATACGCTGCATCCATGTCTTTGGCCCCGATCGTCCACCCTGAGCCGTGTGCTTGAGAACCACGTAAAAAACAAGCGCCGTGTGCTTGAAAACCACGTAAAAAACAAGCTATGAAACAGCATTCTTTTTCAGCAACGTTCATGTTGCTCGGCATTGTGTTCTGTACCTGTCTCATCATTTCCAATCTGCTGGCTGCCAAGATCTTCATGCTGGGTACTCTTGCTCTTCCGGCGGCGGTCATCATCTTTCCAGTTTCCTACATCATCAACGACTGCATCGCCGAAGTCTGGGGATTTCGTCGGGCTCGCTTCATCATCTGGACCGGTTTTGCCATGAATTTTCTTGTGGCCGCGCTGGGGCAGATTGCGGTTTTTCTTCCTTCCGCGCCGTTCTGGGACGGTGAAGCACATTTCAATTATCTGTTCGGTCTTGCTCCCCGTATCGCAGCGGCGAGTTTTCTGGCCTTCCTTGCGGGATCCTTCCTCAATGCCTACGTCATGAGCCGCATGAAGGTTGCCTCGAAAGGAAAACATTTTTCTGCTCGAGCCATTGTGTCCACGCTGCTCGGAGAAGGCGTCGATTCGCTCATTTTCTTCCCCTGTGCCTTTGCGGGCATGCTGTCATTTTCGGACATGCTGCCCATGATGCTGGCTCAGACCGCGCTCAAGACGCTGTATGAGATCGTCGTGCTGCCGATAACCATCCGTGTGGTTGATTACGTCAAGAAGATGGAAGATACCGACGTGTATGATGAGGGCATATCCTACAATATTCTCAAGATCAGGGAGGTGTCCTGATGGCCGGAGCCGTTGTGGTGTTCAGCGGCGGGCAGGATTCCACCACCTGTCTGTTCTGGGCGAGAGAGCAGTTTGAGCAAGTCCGGGCCCTGAGCTTCTTCTATGGGCAGAAGCACAGACATGAGCTGGACATGGCCCGTGCCATAGCTGGGGACGCAGGGATTCCGCTGGATGTGCAGGATGTGAGTTTTATTTCCCGTCTTGGGCGCAGTTCCCTCACGGACGATACGATGGTCATGGACAGGGAAAAGCCGGAAGGCAGCTGGCCCAACACGTTTGTCCCGGGTCGAAACATGTTTTTTCTCGGCGTTGCTGCCGTGTGGGCGCGCGAGCACGGTATGCGCGATATCGTCACCGGAGTGTCTCAGACGGATTTCTCCGGCTATCCCGACTGCCGGGACACATTCATCCGGTCCATGAACGTCACGCTGAATCTGGCCATGGATGAGCAGTTCGTTCTGCATACGCCGCTTATGTGGCTGGACAAGGCTCAGACATGGGCGCTGGCCGACAGGCTCGGCGTGTTCGAGCTGGTGCGGACGCGTACGGTAACCTGCTACAACGGCATTGTCGGTGACGGCTGTGGAGAGTGTCCCGCGTGTCGTCTGCGTCGGCAGGGACTGGAGCGCTACCTTGAACAGAAAAAACAGGCGGAGTCGGGAACCCGCGTCGCCGAAGGAGAGGACCGTCATGCATGACAGAAAGGATGACCATCTTACGCTTCTCGGCTCCTCTGTCCGTTACCGTCAGGACTATGCTCCGGAAGTGCTGGAGACGTTTGAAAACAGACATGCCGAGCATGACTACTGGGTACGTTTCAACTGTCCGGAATTTACCAGTCTGTGCCCCATTACGGGACAGCCGGATTTTGCAGAAATACGTATCGAATATATTCCTGATGTGAAAATGGTGGAAAGCAAGAGTTTGAAACTCTATCTGTTCAGTTTTCGCAATCATGGAGATTTTCATGAAGACTGTGTCAATGTCATCATGAAGGATCTCATTAAATTGATGGATCCACGTTATATAGAAGTGACAGGTATTTTTACGCCTCGTGGCGGAATTTCCATATATCCGTATTGCAATTATGGGAGACCGGGAACGAAATACGAGGAAATGGCGACATTCCGCATGCTTCATCATGATCTCTGATGCTCTTCGAGGGAAATCTTTTCCCCGCAGATGAAAGGAACATGCATGAAAAAAGGGACTATCGGTCCCTTTTTTCATGCCGGTCTTCCGGCATTTGACAAGAACGGTACGGGATGAATATGAAGACATCGGGACGCGTGTTGACTTTGTCCGGATGTCATAAGGGAGGCGTATGTCACAGCCTGTTTTTTCTTTGAAGGCGTTCACGGTCGGGGATGCCCGCATGGTGCTTTCCGTTGCGCGCTTTATCCGGGACGATCTCGGTGTGGACATACGAGGAGAAAAACTTGTCATAGCGTTTTCCGGCGGGGCGGATTCCACGGCCTTACTGACTGTGTTCTGTGCGCTTCGCGAGTCTCTTCAGCTTTCTCTGGTCGCCGCACACCTTGATCACGGACTGCGTCCGGAGAGCGCGTCGGACGCCGAGGCGGCGAAAGCGCTGTGCCTTCGGTTCGGAGTTCCCTTTTTGGCAGGACGCGAACATGTCGGGGAGCTGTCCCGTACATGGCATTGCGGTGTGGAGGAGGCCGGACGCAGGGCCAGATACGCATTTCTTGAGAACTGCCGTCTGCAGCAGGGCGCCCGGTGGGTGCTGACGGCGCATCATGTCGGAGATCTGGCGGAAGACGTGCTCATGAGGCTTTCCCGGGGATCAGTGTGGCCGGCGCTCGGAGGCATGAAGGCTGTGGTGGATGAGCCGGGACGACATATTCTTCGTCCTTTGCTCATGCAGGAAAAAGAAACTCTGGAGGCCATGCTGCAGCGGCTTGGCATCTCGTGGCGGGAAGATGCTTCCAATGCAAGCCGGACGTGGAAGAGAAACCGGGTGAGACATGATCTCATTCCCTTGTTCTTGAAGGAGAATCCTTCCTTCTATGAAAGTGTGCGCCGCCTTTGGCGCAGTGCACGGAGGGATGAGCACGACTGGAAGATCCGGGCCGAACATGGGCTTGAAGAACGCGACGGGAGTCTCTTTCTTTCGGACAGGACGCTTCACGAACTTTGCGAGTCCGACAGAATGCGTCTCATGGCGGAAGCTCTGCATCGCCTGCAGGGGGAAGTCAGGGCCGATACGCTGGAGTCGGTGAATGCGTCATGGAAGCGAAGACATTTTCCGCGTCGTTTTTCTTTCGGCGGAGGCGTCAAGGCAAGGCTCGACGGCGGGGGACTGTGCTTTTTCCGGGCTTCGGGGCGCTAGCTGTCGTCCGGCAAAAGAAATTTCTGTCCGGCCTGAATGTCTTTCTTGCAGGGAACGAAAAGTCGTATCCGTACGAGGGAGACAAGCCTGTGCATACTGGAGACGGGAGGAGATACAGGGTGTTTTTTCCGACTGTCGGATGCCCGTCGGCAGAGGTTGTAACACTATGCAAGAATTACCCGAAATGCGTTTTTCCTGCTGGGATTTTTGATAGAAAAACAATACAATATGTTGTTTTTATTTATAAAAAATCATTACTGAGTATTTCCGGACATCCCGGATGCGTGATGACGACCTTTTGCCTTAACCTTGCCAGCTGGTGTAGGGTGCTTATCTAGCAGCACAGGGAAGGCGAAGAACGTCGCAACCTTCCATTTTTCTCGCGAGGAGTTTTATCATGCCGCTGTACGATTTTGAGTGCAAGGACTGCCGGCACACCTTTGAGGAGCTGGCTTTTGATGACTACGATGTGATCAGCTGCCCGAAATGCGGATCCACGCATACGGCCCGCCTTGTTTCCGCCCCCAGTCCGCTCAAGACAGGAGCTTTTCCCTTCAAGATAGGGCCGAGACCGGCATGGATGAATGACAAGAGACTCAATCGCAACAGTCCCTGTCACGGAAACTGTTCCTCATGCGGCGGAGGAACGGACAGCGCGGCACAGTAAATCATGTCCGGAGTCATTTACAATGGCGGTATCGTTCGATGCGGGGTATGTCTGAGTTCCAGGATGATCAACGATTCAGATGCAGATATTTTCCGGCGTCAGGGCAGCCCGGCATGACGAAGTGAAGCGATCCTCCGGGATGGAATGCCCGCGGATGTTTTATTTCAGAAAAAACGCTCTAAAGACGATTGCACAAGGAGTTCTTATGAACGGCATCCTTAAAAAGACGGCACTTGCCGTAACTGGTTTCGTGTTTCTGGCCTCTTCGGCCTCGGCGGCTCCCATGCTGCCCGATTTCGTGCCTCTGGCAAAAAATGCCGGTCCGGCCGTGGTGAACATCAGCACCGAAAGGGAGATGGACAGTCCCGTCATGGATATGTTCAACTTCCCCGGCATGGATCGTTTCTTTGAACAGTTCGGCGGACCTTTCGGCATGCGTCCAGGTCAGCCTGTTCCCAGACAGAAGAGCAGTGCTCTCGGTTCCGGCTTCATCATTTCTGCCGACGGCTATATCGTCACCAACAACCATGTGGTGGAAGGTGCCGACAAGGTGACCGTAAAGCTTAACGACGACAAGTCGGCCGGTCTTGCCGCCACCATCGTGGGTACCGACGAGGAAACGGATCTCGCCCTGCTCAAGGTGGAAAGTCCCACGCCGCTGCCTGTGCTCAAGTTCGGTGATTCCGATGCCATGGAAGTCGGCGACTGGGTCGTGGCCATCGGCAACCCCTTCGGTCTGAGCAATACCGTGACCGCCGGTATTCTGAGCGCCAAGGGACGCGACATTCACGCCGGCCCCTTTGACAATTTCCTTCAGACCGATGCGTCCATCAACCCCGGCAACAGCGGCGGTCCGCTCATCAACATGGCCGGTGAGGTCATAGGCATCAATACCGCCATCACAGCCAACGGTCAGGGCATCG
>USNI01000080.1 GCA_900555975.1 uncultured Desulfovibrio sp.
CATGAGCATCTTGCCAGACAGACCGGTCTGGGCTATGTCTAACCCCTTGAGGACACGGTAGGGAACGCCCGTCGAACGAACGGCGTGCAGCAGAAGATAACCCCAGATGTGGGATGCGTCCCAGAGTATGGTGATCATGTTTCCCTCCGTGTCTATGCATACGCACAAAGCCGCCCGTTCGGCAAGGGAGACGGATGGACGACGTCGGCGCATGGATCACGCGGAACGCTTCGGACAACGCGCGGAAGCGTTCGCGATCCGCCGGCGCATACGCCGTGTTCTTCTTTTCGGAACGACGGATATTTTAACCACTGGAGCCTTGAAATGCTGTCCAAAGCCTATGAACCGCAGGAAGTGGAAGCTCACTGGCGCAGGCACTGGGAAGAAGCCAGAACCTTCACTCCCGACATGTCCGCCCCCGGCGACCCCTATTCCATCGTCATTCCTCCGCCCAACGTCACGGGTATTCTGCACATCGGCCATGCTCTGAACCAGACCCTTCAGGACATTCTCTGCCGTCATGCCCGTCAGAAGGGCAAAAACGTGCTGTGGATCCCCGGTACCGATCATGCGGGCATCGCCACCCAGAACGTGGTGGAGCGCGCTCTTGCCAAGGAGGGCAAGTCCCGTCACGACGTCGGCCGCGAAGCCTTCATCGAACGCGTCTGGGAATGGAAGAAGCAGTACGGCGGTCAGATCCTGGAGCAGATCAAGGAACTCGGTTCCTCCGTGGACTGGACGCGTGAGGCCTTCACCATGGACGACAATCTTGCCCGCGCCGTGCGCAAGGTGTTCGTGCAGCTCTACAGGGAAGGTCTCATCTACAAGGGCAAGTACATCGTCAACTGGTGCCCCCGCTGCCACACCGCCCTTGCCGACGACGAAGTGGATCACATTGATTCCAAGGGCATGCTCTGGCATGTGCGGTATGACTTTGCCGACGGCTCCGGTTCCGTGACCATCGCCACGACCCGTCCCGAAACCATTCTCGGCGACTCCGCCGTGTGCGTGCATCCCGACGACGAACGCTATGCCTCGCTGGTGGGCAAGAAGCTCATCGTGCCCGTGGTGAACCGTGAGGTGCCGCTCATTGCGGACCGCTATGTGGATCGTGAGTTCGGTACCGGCTGCCTGAAGGTCACGCCCTGCCACGATCCCAACGACTGGAAGCTCGGCCATGCGCATAATCTGGAGTTCATCCAGGTCATCGACGACAACGGCAACATGTGCATGAGCGACGTGTGCGGCCGCTACGCCGGCATGAGTCGTGAAGAGTGCCGCAAGGCCATTGTGGAAGAGCTGCGCGAGAACGGACATCTTGTGAAGGAAGAGCCGCTTTCCCACAGCGTGGGCTGCTGCTACCGCTGCAAGACCGTCATCGAACCCTATGTTTCCGATCAGTGGTTCGTGGCCATAAGCAAGATGGCTCCCGCCGCCCGTGCCGCCGTGCCGGACAAGATAAAGATCTATCCCGAGAGCTGGACCAAGACCTACTACAACTGGCTGGACAACATCCGCGACTGGTGCATCAGCCGTCAGATATGGTGGGGGCATCGCATTCCGGCCTGGACGTGCGCCGACTGCGGAGAACTCATCGTTTCCGAGGAAGATCCCACGGTGTGCCCGAAGTGCGGCGGCACGAAGCTGGAACAGGATCCGGACGTGCTGGACACCTGGTTCTCGTCCGCGCTCTGGCCTTTCTCCACCATGGGTTGGCCGGAAAAGACCGAGACGCTGAAGAAGTACTATCCCACCACCGTGCTCGTCACGGCTTTCGACATCCTGTTCTTCTGGGTGGCCCGCATGATCATGATGGGACAGCACTTCATGGGTGAGGTTCCCTTCCGTGAAGTGTACATCCACGCCCTCGTGCGCGACGCGCAGGGCCGCAAGATGTCCAAGTCCCTCGGCAACGGCATCAATCCTCAGGACATGATCCGCAAGTACGGTGCGGATTCCCTGCGTTTCACCCTGGCGGCCTTTGCCGCCATGGGTCGTGATATCCGCATGTCCGAGGAGCGCATCGAAGGATATCGTCACTTCATCAACAAGGTCTGGAACGCCTCCCGCTTCGCGCTCATGAATCTGCCCGAGCACGGCGAGCCGAAGGCCGTGACCTCGGTTCGGTGAAGGGACTGCATCACAAGTGGATTCTCAACCGACTTGAGGAAATCAAGGTGGAAGAGGATGCAGCCCTGGAAAGCTATCGCTTCAACGATGCCGCACAGTGCGTCTACAAGTTCCTCTGGAGCGAGTTCTGCGACTGGTATCTGGAGCTCATCAAGGCCGATATGAAGGAAGAGGGCGAGGCGAAGGAGGAGGCGCAGTACGTGCTCTATACGGTGCTGCGCGAAACGCTGCTTCTGCTGCATCCCATGATTCCCTTCGTCACCGCCGAAGTCTGGGATTCCCTGCCCGGTCATGAGGGAACGGACATCGCCACGGAACGTTATCCTGCGGCCCGTCCCCAGTGTGTGAAGAAACAGGAATCGGATGACATGATATTCCTTCAGGAAGCCATCAGCGCCATCCGTACCATCCGTGCGGAACTCAACATCAAACCTTCGTACCGTCTTTCCGTGGTGCTTCGTCCTGCAAGCGACGAGCAGGCCGCGCTTCTGGAGTCCGGTCGCGGATTCTTCGATCTGGCAAGACTGGAGAGCCTCACCATCGACAGGAACGCGCATGCGCCCAAGGCTTCGGCCAGCAATGTGGTGCGCGGCTGCGAGGTCATCGTGCTTCTTACGGGCGCGGTGGACTTCAAGGCAGAACTTGCCCGGCTCGACAAGGAAATCGGCAAGGTGGACAAGGATCTCATGGCTCTCAACGGCAAGCTTTCCAACGAGAACTTCGTCAGGCGCGCTCCGGCCGAGCTGGTGGAGTCCGAAAAGGCGCGTCAGAGCGATCTTGCCGACAAGAAGGCCAAGATGCAGGCGCTTCAGAAGCGCTTCAAGGAAGCCATGGAACAGGAATAGCAGGAGTCTTTTCCGGACCGGCGTTTCTGCCGGTCCGGGAGAAACCGGAACACTCGCGGCAATGTCCGTTCCGCGGGTTTTTCTGTCATGATATGGAGAAAGGGCGCTTCGCATTCTCATGATGCGGAGCGCCCTTCTTCTGTTCCGAGAGGGGCGGCGTCAGTCCTTCTTGCTTCTGGCAATGGCCACAACCACGCCGGAGAGCGCCAGCAGACCGATGAGGTTGGGCAGGACCATGAGACCGTTGAACATGTCGGACATGTTCCAGACGAGGTTCACCTTGAGGCCGGAGCCGATGACGATGAACACCACCACGATGGCGGCATAGATCTTGACATACTTTACGCCCAGCAGAGCCTTGACGTTGGCTTCACCGAAGAAGTACCAGCCGATGATGGTGAAGAAGAAGAGGCAGACGGCAATATAGATGTTGCCGAAGGAGCCGAAGACCGTATCGAAGGCTATCTGAGCCAGTTCCGTGCCTGTGCTGCCGCAGTTCCAGACGCCGGTGATGACGATGACGAGAGCCGTGCAGGTGAGCACGACGAAGGTGTCGATGAAGACGCCCATCATGGCCATCATGCCCTGATCGTCGGGATGGGCCACCTTGGCAAGGGCATGGGCGTGCGGCGTCGAACCCATGCCGGCTTCGTTGGAGAACAGACCGCGGGCGACGCCGTAGCGCATGGCTTCGCGGACCGTGATGCCGAGGGCGCCGCCGCCGGCGGACTGGGGGTCGAAGGCCATGACGAAAATGGTCTTGAAGGCGCCGGGAAGGGCGGAAATGTTGGCCAGAATGATGATGAGGCAGCCGCCCACATAGAGGAGCGCCATGAGGGGTACGAGCTTTTCCATGACCCAGGCGATGCGCTTTGCTCCGCCGAGGAAGATGGCGGCGGAAATGACGGCGACGATCACGCCCACAAGCACCGGAGGAAGGCCGAACGCCGTGCTGAAGGCGGCGCCTATGGAGTTGGACTGGACCATGTTGCCCATGAAGCCGAGAGCGAGAATGATGGCCACGGAAAAGAACGCGGCAAGAGCCTTGCCGAAGGTGCCGGTGAAGGCGGCGCGGATATAGTAGGCGGGGCCGCCGACGGTTTCGCCGCGTTCGTTGGTGGTTTTGTACTTCTGGGCGAGAACGGCTTCGGAATAGTTGGTGGCCATGCCGAAGAAGGCACTGAGCCACATCCAGAAGATGGCGCCCGGTCCGCCTGCGGCGATGGCCGTGGCCGCGCCTGCGATGTTGCCTGTGCCGACCTGGGCGGCCACGGCCGTGGCCAGCGCCTGGAAGGAACTCATGCCGGTATGGTCGGCGCTTTCACCGTGCAGCGAAATGTTGCTGAAAAGACGCCGGAAAGCATGGGGCAGCTTGCGCAGCTGAATGAAGCGGAGTCGTATGGTGTAGAACATGCCCGTGCCGCAGAGCAGAAAGAGCAGAAGCCAGCCCCAGAGCACGCCGTTGACCGCATCGACAATCTGACTGATGAGTTCCATGAAACCTTCCTTCGAGCACACGGAGAGCGGTGCCGCTTCATCCGTGTCTCCGTTTCAGAGTACAAAAAAAAGAGCAAATCCATGTGATTTGCTCCAGAGAAACGCTTAGGGATGAAGCGGCAGGTATGGTCGAGCGGCAAGATCCTAAGCTCTGTCCTTTGGCCTGAGAGTTTCGGCTTTCGCCTTGCACCTTCGGCACCCAAACGGGATTCTCCAGAGCGCCCTCCGCTGCTAGTCGGCCTTTCGGCGTTCAGGCAGTTTCAACGGGACCATGTTGCTTTTCTGAGAAAAGCGGAGAAAATCTAGTATGAATGGCGCATGAATGTCAATCATTCGCCGTTGAATCGTCATGTTCTTGTTTTTGTAATAATTGATATAATAATATATTGAGACGATTCTTCGCATGCAAGGACGAGAGATCGAAGCAGTTTTCCTGCGTGCAGGCTGAAGGACGGCCTGGGAACGGAGAGAGGGACGGGGAAAGGCGGGGAAGGTTTCGTCGTCATCGCCTTGCGCGTTTTCCGCTTTTCTGCGAAGGTGAACCCAAAAAAACAGGAGGGGACGTCATGCTGTCCACTATTTCGCCGCGCAGAGCCTATGAAATGATGAAAAATGGAGAGGCGCATCTCATTGATGTCAGGGAAAGCTCCGAATACGCTGAAAATTTCATTCCGGAAGCGCGTCTTGTGCCTTTGTCCATTGCAAGGCTGTATCCGCTGAAGGACAGCGACGCGCCGGAAAAGCCGCTGATTTTTTTCTGCCGTTCCGGGAGAAGGACGGACAAGGCTGCGGAGATGCTCAGTGCTCTGGCAGGGGATACGCAGGCCTGGCAGATGGAAGGAGGCCTTTCCGGATGGCAGAAGGAA
>USNI01000081.1 GCA_900555975.1 uncultured Desulfovibrio sp.
TTCCGCCTCCAGAGTCCTTAAACACAAATAAGCAGGGGCGAAGAAAAACTCTTCCCCCCTGCTTATTATTGCACTACGCCTGACGACAGGTCTTCCCGCCTCAGCCGATCTTCGGAACCACTCGCCGGAACAACTCCAGAACCTTTTCTGCATTGTCATGCGCCACGGCAAGAATGGCTTCCCACGTTACAGTGTCGTCGATCTTCCAGGAATCATAATCCGTACTCATGGCGACAGCAGCATACGGGATTCCCAGTTCATTGGCCATGATCGCCTCCGTGGTGATGCTCATATTGATGATGTCCGCCCCCCAGAGACGGAACATTCTGGATTCCGCCCTGGTGGAAAAACGCGGCCCTTCTATGGTGACGACGGTTCCGCCGTCATGAAAACGGTAGCCGAGGGCCTTGAGTTCTTCAGCCATCACCTTTCTCAGTCCGGCATCGAAGGGATCGGCCATGGCCGTATGCACGGGATGCCCCGGCTCGAAGGATTCAAAAAAGCTCAAGGCTCTCGATCGGGTAAAATCGATGAACTGATCCGGCAGAATCAGATCGCCGCGCTCTATTTCCTCTCTGAGAGATCCGACCGCCGTACTGGCAAGCACATGTGTGCATCCGGCATGCTTCAAGGCCCATATGTTGGCTCGATAATTCATCTGTGTGGGAGGGATGGTGTGGTGTGATCCCGGCCATGTCGGGCCAGCAGCACGACGGGTACTCCGGCAATGTATCCTTCCCGCAGAGAGCTGGAAGGCTCTCCGTACGGAGTCTCGACTGATGTGTCGCGGGCAATGTCAAACAGAGTGGGATCGTCCAGACCGCTGCCGCCGATGATACCGATTTTCGTACTCATAATAATCCCGGGTTTCAGTATGTGTCTCCCGCTGCTGCAGACGGACCTCAGCAGCGGAATTTTCGTCTGGAAAAGGCTCCGTCTGTTGCGAACAAAACGAAGAGAAAATCTTCACTCAGCAGGGAATATATCCCTGCGACAGCATATACAGAAGATCACGCATATGCCCGATGTCAGGGGCATACATGATGAATCCGTCAGGATGCCCGGTCATGGCAATGACGCCGTCCGCCGGATGTCGTCGTACCAGCTCTGCCACACTGCGGGCCATGGCCGGCGTACCGAATGCCGCTTCGGGGGAAGTTGCCGGAGCCTTGCCCTCAAGAAGCTGGGCATACAGTCCCGCATGATGCAGATGGATGACACATCCCGTGACAGGCGAGGCTTCATAGACGGCCGCATGCGTCATTGATTCGGAGCTGGCCTGAGCCGGCCCCGACGACCAGACGGTATTGGCATCGATGTCGCATTTTGTAACCAGACAGTAGCCGTCCGGCCCCATAACAGGAATATGTCCCGTAGCCGTGGCTGTGACCACGAATCCGTGCTCTGCCCGCAGAGAAAGATTTCCGTACCCGACACCGTTTTCAAGCACTCCGACAAGTCCAGCTCTGACAAGATCAGAGCGAAGCTCATTCAGAGCCGCCCATTCTGGATGTTCCGGAGCCGGTCCCGGCTCGTGCACGCAGCGGAACTTGATGTATCCTTCTTCCCCGTTCACTTCTTTCCTCATGCATATTCAGGATACAGGGACAGAATTCCCTGCTCCGATGCGTTGCACACGCCTCTCTCCGTTATGAGTCCGGTGATGAGACGGGCCGGAGTTACGTCGAACGCCCAGTTCCGGGCCGGCGTATCCTGCGGGCAGATGAGCACGCTATCCGGCTCTCCCGCTTCCGAAAGACCGTTCATGCGGCGAACCTCGTCCGCCCCCCGCTCTTCTATGGGGATGTCGCGCACACCGTCGCGCAGAGAGAAATCGAATGTGGAGGACGGCAGCGCCACATAAAAGGGAATCCCGTTGTCGGCTGCGGCAAGCGCCTTGAGATGGGTGCCGATCTTGTTGGCCGCATCGCCGCATCTCGTTACTCTGTCGGCCCCCGTGATGACCATATCCACCATCCCGTGCTGCATGAGATGACCTCCGGCATTATCGACGACGAGATCATGCGGAACACCGTGCCTGCCGAGTTCCCAGGCGGTAAGAGCTGCCCCCTGGTTGCGCGGACGCGTTTCATCCACCCATACATGAACATCGATCCCGGCATCAAAGGCCGCATAGACCGGAGACAGCGCAGATCCGTAATCCACGAAGGCCAGCCAGCCGGCATTGCAGTGTGTAAGAATATTGACGGGACGACCCGGATGACGGACTGCGGCCTCCTTGATAAGCGACAGACCATTCATACCGATCCGTCGACAAAAATCGGCATCTTCATCGGAGATGGCCTGAGCCTCAGCCCTGGCAGCCCGTTCAGCATCTTTCCCGGAAAGCCCGGACATGGCTTTTCTCTGACGTTCCAGAGCCCAGGCAAGGTTTCCCGCCGTGGGACGAGTAAGACGCAGCTCTTCCATGCTGCTCTCCACAAACGCCGCAAAATCTCCGGCCGGTGCCGTGCGCGCTGTGAGCCATACTCCCCAGGCCGCCGCCGCACCGATGAGACCTGCCCCCCGCACCCTCATGTCGCGAATGGCACGGCAGACATCTTCCACAGAGTGCAGCGTCAGAATCCGAAACTCATGCGGCAGGGTCGTCTGATCGATGATATGGAGCGTCTCTGTGGCTCCGTCTCCTTCCGTCCAGATGGTGCGATAATGTTTTCCGTCCACATTCATGACCATCTGCCCTACTGGATGCACAGTTCAAGCGCATTGCGGTTCAGGGGAACAAGCGCCACCTTTCCTCTGGTCTTCATGTCGAAAACGATACGGGTCTTGTCATCATGTTGTCCTATCCGAACGGCACGGATGAGACGATTACTCGGCACTCCCGGCATTTTGATCTCCCAGTTGCCGGCAAGATCGAGGACGACACGATCAGGATTTTCCAACGTAAAATAATGCCCGACCATGGGAGCGTTCCCCTGGAGCGTCAGCTTGATCTGACTGCCCTGCATGGAAAATCTGGCGGACGTCACCACTCTTTCATACTGAGGCTCAGCCTTTTCCGGCGTTGCCGCGGGCTTTTCTACGGAAGTCTCCCCTGAAAGATCGGAACGAACCTCTGCCAGTGCCTGACTCGCAGGACTGTCACCGGATACCGCACCTGTCTTTTCTTCCGATGCTTCCGTTCTGCCTTTCTCTGCGACGGAAGGCTCCGGAGCCTCTTCCTCGCCCCTGCCCGCCACGGAAACACCGGGCTGTGACTCGTTTCCGACTGAAGCGGCGGTCTGATTTCTTTCAACAGATTCAGCAAACTGTCGGACGGAAGTGTTCCCCTTTTTTTCAGGCTCGGCAGATGCCGTCGAGCCGACATCGCTCTTTTTTTCCGTCAGAACCTGAACAGGCTTTGACGGATTCGAAGAAGCCTCTTTCGAAACCGTATCCGCCTTTTTTTCACTCTTCGCAGGAGCGGTGTTCGACGTTTCGACGGATCCTCCGTCGTCCTTCTTTTCCTGCGTCTTTACAGCAGGCGCCCCCTGTTCCTTTGCCGGAACCTTTTGCTCCTGACGAACAAAAGCCCTCGCATTCTGCTCCTCTTCCGAAGATTTTTGTGCGGCCAGATGACCGGTCTCCGTTCTGTTTTCCTGATATTCCGTCAATCCGACGATCTTGCCCGATATTTCCGAACGCCCGACCTTATAACCGGGATCGTCTCTGAGGCCTGCTGCAACGCCTACGGCGACGGCCAGCATGGCGGCCGCATAGACGAAAAGACGCACTGTTCTGCGCATACCTTCCTCGCATACTTCATGACATGAAGCGGTTTTCCTCACTCTATAGCCGAGATCGCCGGGCAATGACAAGCATACCGGCCATGTGAAAAAATCTGCCACAGTGGACGATCGCGGCTTTTTCCTATAAATGCATTCCATGCATGAACTTTCCCTTATGGCAAGCGTGATGGACATCGCGCAGGAAGAACTGGTCAGACACGGTGCCACCAGACTGACGCTTCTGCGCATACGACACGGCATTCTTGATCAGGTTCAGCCCGACGCCATGCGTATGGCCTTTGAGGTCATGACCTCCGGCACCCCCCACGAAGGGGCGAAATTTGAACTTGTGGAAGAGCCGCTGCGTCTTGGTTGCGCTCTGTGCGGACATGAATTCACACCTGCAGGCAGAGAGGCCCTGTATGAGCCATGTCCTGCCTGCGGCGAAAGCGCCCCTTTCCGGGTTCTGGGGGGGGAAGGCATTTTTCTCGACCATCTGGAAGCGGAATGATTCCGCGCTCTCCTTCCTTATTCTGAACATATCGAGGCATAACATGGAAATCCCCGTTGTTCGCAACGTTCTGGAAGCCAACGACCGCATTGCCGGACGGCTTCGCGCCGACTTTGCACGTCGCGGCACCCTTGTACTCAACCTCATCAGTTCTCCCGGATCCGGCAAGACCTCTCTTCTGGAGCGCACCCTCAACGATCTCTCGGGAGAGTTCCGCATGGCTGTGATCGAAGGAGATTTGCAGACCGACAACGACGCCCGTCGCGTAGCCGCCTCCGGAGTGCAGGCCGTTCAGATCAACACTGAAGGCGGATGCCATCTCAACAGCAGCATGATCAGCGAAGCGCTTCAGGCTCTCGACTGTGAAGGGCTGGACATTCTTTTCATTGAGAATGTCGGCAATCTGGTCTGTCCCACGGAATTCGACTGCGGAGAAGATGCCAAGATCGCTCTGCTCAGCGTGACGGAGGGCGACGACAAGCCGCAGAAGTATCCGTATCTGTTCCATAAGGCCAGGGCCATGGTTCTCAACAAGATCGATCTACTTCCCTATGTGGACTTCGACGTACAAAAGGCTCGTGCTCACGCATGTGCGCTGAATGCCGATCTTGCCGTCATGGAAGTGTCCTGCCGTACCCGTGCAGGACTCGACACATGGTATGACTGGCTGCGCGCCGCGAGAAAAGCCAAAAAAGAAGCCTCCCATGAGTGAAACTTCATCCTGCTGCCGTCTGTCCGATTCCGCGCCCTTCCAGACCTATGAGGATGTGGTCCGGCATTTGAATTCTCTGGGACTCTTCCATATGGACATGGGACTGGATCGCATGAAACGTGCGCTGCACGCTCTCGGACTCGATTCCTTCCGGTGTCCGGCCGTACAGATCGTCGGCACAAACGGTAAGGGATCAACCTCGGTTTTTCTTCAGTCCATCGCCATGGCGCACGGACTGAATGCCGGATTGTACACCTCGCCGCATTTCGTCTGGCCGGAAGAACGCATACGGCAGAATCATACCATGCTTCCCCGCCGTGTCTGGCCGGCTCTGGCCGGTGAGGCTGTCCGGGCAGAAAAGGACCTCACCTATTTTGAACTGC
>USNI01000082.1 GCA_900555975.1 uncultured Desulfovibrio sp.
CGGCATCTGCGGTCCGGGTGCGGCATGGAGGCAGAAAGAGCAAAAGGCCGCCGGAACATGTTCCGGCGGCCTTTTCGTATGATGGTGATGCGCTGGCGTTACTTCGCGTTGTTCACGGCGTCGAAGTCTTCCAGCATTTCTTCGTCGGGCTTTCTGGTCATGAGACTCACGATGACGATGGCGGCACAGGCCACGAGAAAGGCGGGCAGAAGCTCATAGATGCTCCAGAGGCCGCCCATGGGCTTGACCAGATACTTCCATACGAAGACCATGATGCCGCCGGCCGCCATGCCGGCAAGAGCGCCCCAGCGGTTGCAGCGACGCCAGAACAGGGCAAAGAGCATGACGGGTCCGAAGGAAGCGCCGAAGCCGGCCCATGCGAAGGAAACGATCTGGAAGATGGAGCTTTCAGGATCACAGGCAATGATGGTGCCCACGATGGAAATGAGCAGCACGGTACCGCGGGCGGCCAGCATGGTGGAGCGGTCGGTCATCTTGATGTGGAACACGCCCTTGAACAGGTTTTCCGACACGCTGGAGGCGGCCGCCAGAAGCTGTCCCGAGGCCGTGGACATGGTGCTGGCCAGAATGCCGGCAAGCACGAGACCGGCCATGAAGGCGGGAATGATGCCGAAGGAGCTGAGCAGACCGCTGATCTTGATGATGATGGTTTCGGCGTCGGAACCGGTGGCATAGGGAGCAAGAACGCCGGCCTGTATCATGGCGTAGCCGATGATGCCGATGAAGATGGCGCAGCTCATGGCGATGACCACCCAGGTGGAGCCTATGCGGCGGGAAATGGCGATTTCGTTTTCATCGCGGATGGCCATGAAGCGGAGCAGAATGTGGGGCATGCCGAAGTAGCCGAGACCCCAGGCCAGCGTGGAGAATATGGTGAGCGTGCCGTACTCGGACACTTCCCTGCTGACGACGTTGGTGGCATGGGTGAGGCTGATGTAACCGTCGAAGTCGGCGGCGGCTTTGACGGCTTCCCAGCCGCCGGCCATGTGTATGCCGAAGACCACGATGATGAACAGGGCCAGCGTCATGATGATGGACTGAACAAGGTCCGTCATGGAGGCTGCCAGAAATCCGCCGAGAATGGTGTAGCCGGCGATGACCACGGTTCCGATGAGCATGCCTGTCACGTAGTCGAGTCCGCAGAGTGTGGAGAAGAGCTTGCCGCAGGAGGCGAAACCGGCGGCGGTGTAGGGGATGAAGAAGATGACGATGATGAGCGCCGAGATGCCGACGAGCAGACTGCTTGTGTCGTGGAAGCGACGGGCAAAGAAGTCGGGGATGGTGATGGCGTGGATCTTCTCGCTGTACACGCGAAGACGCTTTGCGACGATGAGCCAGTTGAGATAGGTGCCGAGGGCAAGACCGATGGCAGTCCATCCGGGTTCGGCTATGCCTGTGAACAGCGCCAGTCCCGGCAGCCCCATGAGAAGCCACGAAGACATATCGGAGGCTTCCGCACTCATGGCGGTGACGATGGGTCCCATTTTCCGGCCGCCCAGATAGTATTCATGGGCATTGTTGTTGCGTTTGGCGCAGAGCAGGCCGATGTAGAGCATGAGAAGCAGATAGATGCCGATAGCTATATATACAAAGATCTGATAGTCGTTCACGGTGAAATCTCGAAGAAAAAGGAAGTGTCGGCAGAATGCCGGAGAGGCCCGGCCGGAGCCGGGATACGGAGACGAGACTAGAGAGACGCAAGAGTCCATGGCGGGATCAGACCGCCGCCGGCTGACTTCTTTGCGTGACAGGTTCTCATGGGATGTCTCGATGGGAAAAGGTTGGAGAAAGACCGTTTTATGGGAGCATAGTCCGTTTTTTAAAAAAATAAAATCAAAAAATGTCCCTTTCACATGTTTGCTGCGGAGAAAAGCGGCGATTCTGCATCCGTGTCCGGCCCGTCACGTTCTGACGGGAGAACGTTCGATGCTCGCAAAGGCGTTATGTCCATGGATGGACTCTTCGCTTTCCACCTCCACGCGGAACCATGTCACGTGGGTATGGCTTTCCAGACGCGTGGCCACGTTGCGCACCACGTCTTCGACGAAGAGGGCGTTGTCGTAGGCCTGCTCGGTGACGAATTTTTCATCGGGTCTTTTCAGCAGCGTATAGATGGGGGCGGAACCCGATTCTTCGGCGATGTCTATGAAGCCTTCCAGCCATTCGAAGCGGCTCATGCGCAGTCCCATGCGGACCACGGCGCGTTGACCATGCGCGCCGGCGCGGCTGATGGCCTTGGAGCAGGGGCATACCGTGGTGACGGGAACTTCCAGCTCCAGAAGGAAGCGCGGGCCTTCACGGCCCTGTTCAAGCTCGCCCGTGAGCCGGCAGAGATAGCGTACCGGAGCGGCCTGTCCCGAGACGGGAGCCTTGCGGGTACGGAAATAGGGAAAGGTGAACTTCGCATAGGCCCGATGGGCGTTGAGACGGGTCAGCACGTCGGAGAGCAGTCGTTTCATGGAGTTGTAGTCCAGCTCTTCCGCGCTGGCTTCGCGCCAGTTTTCCAGCGCTTCCACGAAGCGGCTCATGTGGGTGCCCTTGTAGGCTGCGGGAAGGTCGACGCCCATGTCGACGCTTGCCACGGTATGCTGACGGCCCAGATCCCGGTCTTTGACCACCAGCGGAAGTTCGATGTGCTTGACCCCGACGCGGTCGATGTCGAGGGCCACGCTGGAGGGGCTGCTCTGCACGTCCATGAGGGAGTGCGGCGTGCCGGCGTTTGAAATCGTGCTCATTTGTGTTCCTTATGGGGATGCTCGTGGAAGGCATGGCTTTCCGGTACGGCTTCTATGGCCGTGAGGGCGCAGGAGCTTTGCAGAACGCCGCGAGAGGAGCGGAGTCTGTCGGCCAGTTCGTTCACGGCGGCGGCGGGACCGCGCAGCGCCATGGTTTCCAGGCAGTGATGTTCGTCCAGATGGACGTGCATGGTGGCGAGCACCATGCCGTGGGCTTTGTGCTGAAGGGAGGTGAGGCGCCCCGGAAGATCGTTGTCGTGATGATCGTAGACGAGTGTCAGTACGCCGGCCACCGGAGCGTCGGGATCGGAAACGATTTCTTCCGCCAGTTCCCGGCGTATGCAGTGACGCAGCGCTTCGGAACGGTTGGCAAAGCCCTTGCGTTCACTGTGACGGTCAAAGGCCGTGAGCAGATTTCGTTCCAGCGACACTCCAAAACGTACCAGTTCGCTCATGTTTTCTCCCTGTTGAAACAGCTTGTTTCAGCGTACACCAGCGAGGCCCGCACCTCAAGCGTTTATGCCTGTCTCCGGTGCTGCGTGCGATCATGTCCGCTCATGCCCTTTTTCCTGCTCTGGCGATTTCCCTGTCCATGAACTGGATGAGCAGCAGGGAGATGAGCGTCAGGCCCATGCCGCAGTAGAAGGGCAGCTGGTAGCCGAACGTCACCCACAGCCATCCGCCGAGCGGGGGAATGCTGACGGCGGCGATATGGTTGATGGTCTGGGCAAGACCCATGCTGGGAGCCACGTCGGAGGGATCGGCGATTTTCTGGAAGAAGGTGCGCACGGCGATGGCGAAATTGAAGGTCAGACTGTCGAGAACATACATGATGCCGGCAAGATATGCGCTGTCCGTCCATGCGTAGCCGAGAAAGATGAAGAAGGCCGAGGTGTATTCGATGGTGAGCAGTCTGCGTTCGCCTATGCGGTTGATGATGCGGCCGATGAGGGGATTGAAGAACCAGTTGACCGCGTAGTTCACCATGTAGAGGACGGCCACGGTGCGCACGGAAAAACCGAACTTTTCCACGAGGAGAAACAGGGAGAATACGGTGAAGATCTGTCTGCGTCCGCCCATGAGAAGGGTGAGGGCGTAAAAGAGCCAGTAACGGGAGGAGAACACCATGCCTTTTTTCTGCGGCGCAACTTTCGGACTGGAGGGATCGAAGAACAGACAGACGGCACCGAGTCCCACGGCCACCGCGCCCATGGAGGCGAACATGGTCTCATAGGAGAGGTGTCCTGACCCGAAGAAGACCAGCAGCGACACGGCAAGACTGCCTCCGGCGGCAAGACCGCGCATGCGGCCCATGATGAGGGGCGTGCTCGACAGATCGTAGTACTGGATCATGAGCGACTGATTGATGGTCTCGAAGAAATGATAGCCCGCAGACATGACGAACACCGCAAAGGCAATGCCCTGAAAGGATGTGAACATGCCGATGACGGCCGTACCTGCGCCGCAGATGATGACGGAAAGCACACAGAGGCGGTGTTCACGGATGATCAGCATGAGCGGCACGACCAGAAAGCAGAGAAAGCCCGGCACTTCGCGCAGGGCGACCACGAGACCGTTGTCCGCGGCGGAAAAGCCGCCGACTTCGACGGCGTAGTTCGTATAGAGCAGGGAAGAGCCCTGGAGTCCTATCGTGCTGCCCAGAGTAAGCAGGAAAAGAAAAAGATACATGCGGGTGTTGCCCGATACGCTGGAAACGATGGCTTTCATGGGACTCCTTGGGGCGGGAAGGATGGAACGGCATCCGGCATCCTGTGATGTCGCCGTACGGATGCGGGATGCAAAGGTTCCGGAAAAGGCTGAGGGAAAGAGAAAGCCGCGGACGGGCCGCGGCTTTCTGAAAGACTGCTCGTCGGGGGACGGGACAAACCCGTCCCCGCGTTATGATCAGGCAAGAGCCTGAAGGAGAAGCAGGGCGACGATGTTGATGATCTTGATCATGGGGTTGACGGCGGGGCCGGCGGTGTCCTTGTAGGGATCGCCGACGGTGTCGCCGGTCACGGCAGCCTTGTGGGCTTCGGAACCCTTGCCGCCGAAGTTGCCTTCTTCGATGTACTTCTTGGCATTGTCCCAGGCGCCGCCGCCGGAGGTCATGGAGATGGCCACGAACAGACCGGTGACGATGGTGCCCATGAGCATGGCGCCGAGAGTGGCGAAGGCTGCAGCCTGACCGCCGCAGGCCTTGATGATGTAGTAGACGACCACGGGGGCGAGCACGGGCAGCAGGGAGGGAATGATCATTTCCTTGATGGCGGACTTGGTGAGCATGTCCACGCAGGCGCTGTAGTCAGGCTTGCCGGTGCCTTCCATGATGCCGGGGATGTTGTGGAACTGACGACGCACTTCCACGACCACGGCGGCGCCGGCGCGGCCCACGGCCTTCATGCCCATGGAGCCGAACAGGTAGGGAAGCAGACCGCCGATGAAGAGGCCGACCAGGACATAGGGATCCTGCAGGGCGAAGGCCACGTTGAGATCGGGGAAGTAGCGGCTCAGGTCTTCGGTGTAGGAAGCGAAGAGCACGAGGGCGGC
>USNI01000083.1 GCA_900555975.1 uncultured Desulfovibrio sp.
GCCACCTGAGCTACGCGCCTTTATTGTTCGGTGAGGACGATTCTTATAGACCTTTCCGCCTCTCGTCAAGCATTTTCCACAAGATTTTTTCAGATTCACCCTCCTCGCCGCCTTTTTCCTTCCGCATCACACGCCTCCATCCCGCCGGCGCAGGGAACGGACGACCTCTCGCAGCATGACCTCTCCGCCCTGTCCCTGTCCGTCCGCCGCACAGCCGCGAACGTCCGCCTCCCCCACGCCGATCCCCGGAAAGTGTTGCACGGAGCTGTTTCCTGTGCTAACAGCGCAGAAGCGTACTTTTTAATGATGGAGGCATATCATGTCCACAAAGGCCGCTGATTTCTCGCTGATCATCAAGCTGCTGATCGGCATCGTGGCTGGTTCCCTCATAGGGACCTATCTCGGCAACAACATCCAGAGTCCCCTGCATCACATCATGGATGCCGTGGCGTCGGTCAAGTACGCCTTGGGGCAGATCATTTTCTACGCGGTGCCCCTCGTCATCGTGGGCTTCATCACGCCCGCCATCGTCCGACTCGGACAGAACGCCAGCAGAATTCTGTTCACAGCCGTGGCCATCGCCTACCTCTCCTCCATAGGGGCGGCCTTCTTCTCCACCGTCTCCGGATACGCCATCATTCCCCATCTTTCCATAGCCACCTCCACCGAGGCGCTGCGCAAGCTTCCGGACATCGTGTTCCGGCTCGACATTCCACCTCTCTTCAGCGTCATGAGCGCCCTCATTCTGGCGCTTTTCTTCGGTGTGGCCATCACCTGGACGAAGTCTGAAAACATGGCCAGACTTTTTTCCGAACTTGAGCGCATCATGAGTTCCCTTGTGGTACGCATCATGATTCCCATCCTGCCCTTCTTCGTGGGCATGTCCTTCCTCGGCCTTGCCTATGAAGGCTCGCTGAGCCTTCATCTGCCGGTGTTCATTTCCATGGTGCTCATCGTCATCGTGGGGCACTTCATCTGGCTTGCCGTGCTCTACGGCATCGGCGGCGCGCTTTCCGGCCGCAATCCCTGGGAAGTGTTCCGCTACTATGCTCCCGCATACCTCACCGCCGTGGGCACCATGTCCAGCGCGGCCACGCTTCCCGTGGCGCTGGAATGTGCCAGAAAGTCCCGCGTCCTCAGCAAGAACCTTGTGGAGTTCATGATTCCTCTCGGATCCACCGTGCATCTGTGCGGCTCCGTGCTGACGGAAACCTTCTTCTGCATGACGCTGCATCTCATGCTTTACGGCACACTTCCGAGCGTCGGCGTCATGATCCTGTTCTGCCTGCTGCTCGGCATCTTCGCCGTCGGCGCTCCGGGCGTTCCCGGCGGCACCGTGGTGGCCTCCCTCGGCATCGTCACCGGCGTTCTGGGCTTTGATCAGAACGGCGTGGCCCTGCTCATCGCCATCTTCGCCCTTCAGGACAGCTTCGGCACGGCCTGCAACATCACCGGCGACGGCGCGCTCACCCTCATGCTTGAGGGCATCTTCAACCGAAACGAAGAACTCGGAGAGCTGCAGCACAAATCCGCCGGAGAAAACGCATGAACGAAAGTGAACGCAACGCCTTTCTTTCCCTGCTGCGCAAGGAAGTCGTGCCCGCGCTCGGCTGCACGGAACCCATCGCCGTAGCCCTTGCCGCGGCAAGGGCCGCCGAAGAGCTGGGGCGGACGCCGGACAGACTGGATGTTGCCGTAAGCGCCAACCTGCTCAAGAACGGCATGGGCGTCATGGTGCCCGGCACGGGAGAAATGGGCCTCGGCGTGGCCGCTGCCGCAGGCGCCCTCGGCGGAAAAAGCGCCCTCGGCCTGGAATGTCTGAAGGATCTTTCCGAAGAGACGGCCGAAGCCGCCCGCGACATGCTGGCAAAGGATGCCGTCAACCTGCACCTTGCGGACAACGACGAACTGCTCTACTGCCTTGTGACCGCCTTTGCCGGAGAAGAAAGCGCCGCCGCCGAACTTTCGGGCAGCCACGACAACATCACCCGCGTGTGGAGGAACGGCGAGATCTCCTTTGAAAAGCCCGACTCCTCCCTGCAGGAAGGCGACGATGCCCCCTGGCCTCTCACGCTCGCCGGCATCTACGACCTTGCCACCACGGCTCCGATTGAGGAAATCAGCTTCATTCTGGAGGCCGCGCGCATGAACCGCCGCGTGGCGGAAGAAGGACTCCGCCGTCAGTACGGACTCGGCGTGGGCAAGATGATGGACACGCAGATACGCAAGCACATCCTCGCCGACGATTTGCCCACCTTCGCCACCAAGCTCACGGCCGCCGCAGCCGACGCGCGCATGGCCGGAGTCATGATGCCGGTGATGAGCAATTCCGGCAGCGGCAATCAGGGCATCACCTGCACCATGCCCGTGGTGGCCTGCGCCATACGCATGCAGTCCGACGACGAGAAACTGGCCCGCGCCCTCATGATGAGCCATCTCACCTCCATCCACATCAAGCATCACCTGGGACGCCTTTCGGCGCACTGCGGCGCGATGGTGGCTGCCACGGCCTCGGCCTGCGGCATCGCTCTGCTGCTCGGCGGAGGACTCAGGGACATGGAGCGCACCGTGCGCAACATGGTGGGCAACGTTTCCGGCATGATATGCGACGGCGCAAAAAGCAGCTGCGCCCTCAAGGTGGCCACGGCCGTAAGCGCAGGCATACAGGCCGTGCTTCTGGCCCTGAACGGCACCGTGGTTCCCGGCAACGAAGGCATCGTGGATGACGACATCGAAGCCTGCATCGCCAACCTGGGCCGCCTCGGTTCCACGGGCATGAAGGAAGCCGACAAGGTCATTCTCGACATCATGCTGCACAAGTCCTGATCCCGACCTCAGCCATCTTCAAAACAGACGGGGCCACCGCTCCGTCTGTTTTTTATATGGAATGCCACGTATCTCCCCTCCCTCCTGCCGGCGCGCATACGCTCCATGCCAAGGCTTTCCGCTGCCCGACAGGCGCTTTCCGGCCATGCCGACAGGTATTTTATGCATGCTAATTATGTGAAATAACTCGTCCCATTAAAAGAAAACTTATGTCTCTATGAGATGTCTGCTTTCTTTTTTCTGGACAAGCAGAAAACGCTCCTTTATCCTGCAAAAAATACTGCCCGTTCCCGCTTCCTGCAGGAAAAACGCATCATCTCATCATACAAGGACATATCCCTATGGGCATGACCGTCACTCAGAAAATACTGGCCGCGCACGCAGGACTTGAAAGCGTGACCGCAGGCCAGCTCATTGAAGCCAGGCTCGACGTGGTCATGGGCAACGACATCACCATAGCGCTCGCCGTTCCCGAATTCCGCAAGGCCGGAGCCGACAAGGTGTTCGACAAGGACAAGGTCGTGGTGGTTCTCGATCACTTCGCGCCGAACAAGGACATCAAGGCCGCCATGCAGTGCAAGATCTGCCGCGAGTTCGCCCGCGAAAACGAGCTTACCCATTTCTTTGATGTGGGCCGCATGGGCATCGAGCACG
The DNA here is from genome assembly GCA_900555975.1 of uncultured Desulfovibrio sp. Classification (GTDB taxonomy): domain Bacteria; phylum Desulfobacterota; class Desulfovibrionia; order Desulfovibrionales; family Desulfovibrionaceae; genus Mailhella. The sequence goes on from USNI01000083.1 coordinate 3,481, forward strand.
CGCTTCTGCCCGAACAGGGCATCGTCGCTCCTGGTGAAGTCATCATCGGCGGCGACTCGCACACCTGCACCTACGGTGCGCTGGGAGCCTTTTCCACCGGCGTGGGCAGCACAGACCTCGCCATGGGCATGGCCACGGGAGAAAACTGGTTCAAGGTTCCTTCCGCCATCCGCTTCAACCTCACGGGCAAGCCGGGCAGATGGGTCTGCGGCAAGGACGTCATGCTGCACATCATAGGACTCATCGGCGTGGACGGCGCGCTCTACCGCTCCATGGAATTTTCCGGAAGCGGCGTGGCCCATCTCTCCATGGACGATCGCTTCTCCATCACCAACATGGCCATCGAAGCCGGAGCCAAGAACGCCACCTTCCCCGTGGACGACATCTGCCGCGCCTATCTCAGGGATCACTGCACGAAGAGCTGGACGGCCTATGAAGCCGACGAGGACGCCGAATACGAGAAGACCATCGACATCGATCTCTCCTCCATCCGTCCCACCGTGGCTTTCCCCCATCTGCCCTCCAACACCCGCACCATCGACGAAGTGGGTGATGTGGAACTCGATCAGGTCTTCATCGGCTCCTGCACCAACGGCAGAATGGAAGACATGGCCATGGCTGCGAGCATCCTCAAAGGCCGCAAAATCAGCGACAGAGTCCGCGTCATCGTCATTCCCGCTACGCCGTCCATCTATATGGAATGCATGGAAAAAGGCTATATCCGCACCTTCATGGAAGCCGGATGCGCGGTGAGCACCCCCACCTGCGGAGTAGCTAAAGGACAGATAGTAAGAGAGATAGATGCTCTCGGCGGACACATGGGCATTCTTGCCGCCGGTGAAAAATGCCTTTCCACCACGAACCGCAATTTCGTGGGACGCATGGGCCATGTGGACTCGGAAGTCTATCTCTGCAGTCCGGCCGTGGCGGCCGCATCGGCCATAGCGGGCCGCATCGTCAGCCCTGAAGCAATCATGGACAAGGAAGGAGACGACTGATGCAGAACGCGCACGGCAAAGCCTTTGTCTTCGGCGACGACGTCAATACCGACGTCATTCTCCCCGGCAAGTACCTCAACGTCACCGACCCGAAGGAACTGGCCTCCCACTGCATGGAATCGGAAGATCCCGACTTCGTGAAGAAGACCCGTCCCGGCGACATCATGGTGGCGCACAAAAACTTCGGCTGCGGTTCCTCCCGCGAGCACGCGCCCCTCTCCATCAAATATCTGGGGATTTCCTGCGTCATCGCCTCCACCTTCGCCCGCATCTTCTTCCGCAACGCCCTCAACATCGGCCTGCCCATTCTGGAATGCGAGGAAGCGGCCGAAAACATCCATGAAGGCGATGTCGTAAGCGTCGATTTCCAGACCGGCGTCATCACCGACGAAACCACGGGCCGCACCTTTCAGGCCGAGCCCTTCCCTCCCTTCATGCAGAACCTCATCGCCTGCGGCGGTCTGGTAAACTACTCGAAGGAAAAAATAGAAAAACTGCGCGCCGCGCGCTGACGTTTCCGCCCGGCTCCTGTTTTGCCCGGCCGACGAAACGCCAGGCAGAACGTTTCCCGATCCCCGAAGGCAGGCCAGGCGCCCCTTCGCATCCTTTCCTTCCAAGAAACAAAGGATCTCATCATGGCAACCTATCGTATCGCGGTCATTCCCGGCGACGGCATCGGCCCGGAAATCGTGACTGAAGCTCTCAAGGTTCTTGAAAAGGTCGGACAGAAGTTCGGCCATGAATTCATCTTCACCCATCTTCTCATGGGCGGCGCGGCCTACGACGCCGTGGGCACCTGCTTCCCCGAAGATACCGTGGAGATCTG
>USNI01000084.1 GCA_900555975.1 uncultured Desulfovibrio sp.
AATGACGGGTCCCGTCTTTCATAACGGACAGATACTGGACCTTCATCCCGTTCTATGCTAGTTTCCTTTTTAAGAGCAGAAGACCTATGTTCAAGGTCTTTGCGTCCCATGAACGCGGGGTACTCCCGCTCCCGGCCCGGCCGGGGAAGGAATTGCTTATGCAGATCGAAGTTGTTTTCCGCAATCTCACCCCTTCCGATCCCCTGAAGAATTACGCCCTCAAGCGCTTCCAGAAGATTGAGCGCATGGTCAGCGACGAGGATGCCAAACTTCTGGTCACGCTTTCCATGGAAAGCGGCCGCCCCAAGGCCGACGTACTGCTCTCCGGACAGAACCTGAACTTCGCCGCCGGTGAAAAGAACGACGACATGTATGCCGCCATCGATCTGTGCAACGACCGCATCGGTCAGCAGCTGCGCAAGGCCAGCGAACGCCGCAGCCAGATCAACCGCGACACCATGGTCGATTCCTTGGGAGACGGCAACGCCTAGTCCGTCTGAACTGCGCTGAAAACCGACACTCCGCCTCCGGCCGCCAGCAGCGGCCGGAGGCTTTTTTATCACTCTCTTCACGACATTTTTTGCGTGACAACCGAAATCAAAAAAAGTATCTTTTCCGCTTCTATGATTTTGGAGGCAGCAAATGACTCACGAAATAGATACGCATATCATGACGGTGGGCAAGGCCAAGATAGACAATCCTGCCATTGGTCCCTATATCGACGACACGCCCGTCCCCTTCTACCTCGATGCCGAACACGGCGGTGAAGACGTCAAGGGACTCGAAGATACTCCCGTCTACATCGAACAGGCCGGTCCCCGCGAACACGTCTATTACGATCCCGGAAAGACCAAGGCCGCCATCGTCACCTGCGGCGGTCTGTGCCCGGGGCTGAACGACGTCATCCGCGCCGTGGTGCTCGAATCCTACTACGGCTACGGCGTGCGCTCCATTCTCGGCATCCGATACGGTCTGGAGGGATTCATTCCCAAATATCATCACGACATCATGGAACTGACGCCCCGCAACGTGTCGGAGATCCACACCTTCGGCGGCACCATCCTGGGTTCCTCGCGCGGTCCCCAGAGTCCCGAGGAAATCGTGGACGCTCTGGAACGCATGAACGTCAACATGCTCTACATCATTGGCGGCGACGGCACCATGAAGGCGGCAGCCGCCATTCAGGAAGAAATCTTCCGCCGTCAGCTTCATACCTCCGTCATCGGCATTCCCAAGACCATCGACAACGACATCAACTTCGTGCCCAAGTCCTTCGGCTTCGACACCGCCGTGGACGTGGCCACCTCCTCCCTGCGCTGCGCCCACACCGAAGCCATCGGCGCTCCCTACGGCGTGGGACTCGTCAAGCTCATGGGCCGTGAATCCGGCTTCATCGCGGCACAGGCCACGCTCTCGCTCAACATCGTCAACTTCGTGCTCGTGCCCGAGGTTCCCTTCAGGCTCGAAGGCGAAGGCGGACTGCTGCCCGCGCTGGAAGAACGTCTGCGCAACCGCTCCCATGCCGTCATCGTCGCGGCCGAAGGCGCCGGACAGGATCTGCTCACCGCAAGCGGCAAAACCGACGCTTCCGGCAACCGCGTCCTCGGCGACATCGGCATCTTCCTGCAGAAGGCCATCAAGAACTATTTCTCCACCAAGGACATGGACGTCACGGTCAAGTACATCGACCCCAGCTACATCGTGCGCTCCGTGCCCGCCAATACCAACGACCGCGTCTACTGCGGCCTGCTCGGACGCAACGCCGTGCACGCGGCCATGGCCGGCAAGACCAACATGGTCGTCGCCCGCCTGCTCGACCGCTTCGTGCATCTGCCTCTGCAGCTCGTCACGCGCCGCCGTCGTCAGATCGACATCAAGTCCAACTACTGGCGTTCCGTCATAGCCACCACGGGGCAGCGCCTCGCCTGACAGGCATGAATACGCCATGATGCAAGAGGAGCCTCCGCATCCCGCAGGATACGGAGGCTTTTTCTATGAGCTCCCGCGCTCAAGTCTCTCCCGCTCGCTCATGACTTCATGGACGAGTTCGTCGGGCTTCATGTCGAGCGCATCACTCAGATAAAAAAGGACGTTCAGCGTTACATTCCACTTCCCGGCCTCAAGTCCCGTGATGTATGCCCGCTCGATAAATGCCTGTTCGGAAAGCTTTTTCTTGCTCATGGCAAGTTCGGCCCTTCGTCGTGCAAGAACAGCGGCAACCGCTTCGTTCAGGTAGGGATACTTTTCCATGTATGCACAGTAACGAATTTGCCTTGACATGGGATGGTAATATATTCTCATCTCATGCATCACGATATTTTACCTATGGAGGATATTATGCTCAACATCCTGAAGACTCTGATCCTGGCCGTCAGCCTTCTCATTCCCGCCGGAGCCGTGGCCGCCGAACAGACCGGCTTCTATGTGGCTCCCAAATTCGCGCTGAACGTTCAGCATGCCGAAGGCAGCCTTTCCCTTGGCGGTCAGAGCCTCGGCTCCGCCGACAAAACCGGCGCCCGCGCAGGCGGTGCGCTTGCCGTCGGCTACGACTTCGCCCCCCGCTTCCAGGTACCGGTACGTGCGGAGCTCGAATACGGCGCCTACGGCGATGTTTCCAGAACCGTGACCATGGGCGGCATGGCATTCACGGGAACCATGGACTTCCAGACGCTGCTTGCCAACGTGTACTGGGACATCACGGAATGGAACGGATTCACCCCGTACCTCGGTGCCGGCATCGGCATGGCCTTTCTGAAAACGGAGGGCAAGATCAGCGTTATGGACTTCTCGGCTGCCGAGAAGAACACCGACACCGTCTTCGCCGGACAGGTGGGACTCGGCTGCTCCTACGCCTTTACCGAAAACATTTCAGCCGACTTCGGCTATCGCCTTCTCATGATGGGCGACGGTGATGTGGAAAAATACGGTCTGAGACTGAATTCCGAAGAAAATTATGCCCATCAGTTCATGCTGGGACTTCGCGTGACATTCTAGCAGATCCAGAACCTTTCACCCGACAGCGACCGGGGCATGCTTGTCCCGGGCACCGCTTCCCGAAGGCTGCGACGGATAATGCCGCGGCCTTCTTCCGTTCCCGGCAGGTCGTCAGCATCTTGCGAAGATCCACGGAATGACCGATGATGGCAAGGGAAGAATGATCTTCCGCCGAAACGCACGTCCACCATGAGCGAATTCCGACAGATCAAGGCCTCCGCAGGCTCCGGCAAGACCTATACCCTGACCAGCCGCTTTCTCTCGCTGCTCGCAGGCTCTTCCGGCGCGTCGTGGAGCCGTCCCCCCTCGGGCTGCGCCGTGGCCGACGGCGACGCCTACGGCTGGCAGGAAATTCTGGCCATCACCTTCACCAACAAGGCCGCCACGGAAATGCGCGAGCGGCTGCTTGCGCGGCTGAAGGGCCTTGCCCTCGCGCCATCCGGCAGGACGGACGAAGATGCGTTCTGGACGCAGAACAGGGCGCGCGAGGCCGTGGACATGCTCATCCGCAGCTACAGTTCCCTGAACATCCGTACCATCGACAGTCTTCTGCATCTCATGGTGCGTCTCTCGGCCCTGGACTTCGATCTGTCGCCCGATTTCGAACCGCGCTTTTCCGACAGGGACATCACAGGTCCCGTGTTCGACGACATGGCCGAACAGGCGCGCGAGGACGAAACATTCGCGCTGCTGTTCCGACGCGCCTGCCGTCAGATGCTGCGCTCGGAAAAGACGCGGGGCTTTCTGGCCGGAGAGCGCATACGCGAACGCGTGATATCCATGGTTTCCCGCATGCTTGCCGCGGACGGATGGAACATCCGGGATCTGGCCTCTCCCGAAGAGGCGGAACGACATTTTCAGGCCGTGCTTGACGGCATCAGAAACGACGCCGGAGAAATGCGCGCCCGTATCGAAGAAGAGGAACTGAAGGCAAACAGATATCTGCTCAGCGCCCTGAACGCCTGCGTGGAATGCGCAGGCAGGGCGGACAAACTGCCACTTTCCTCGACCATGTTCCAGAAGGACAGCTTCGACGACTGTCTGCTCAAGGCCTCGAAGGGACGGGCCAGTCTGTCGCTGCACGCGCTGTATGAAAGTCTTCAGAGCGACATGCGGGAAATACGCGTGCTGCTCGGTGCGCGACGCCTCATGCCCTTCACCGAACTGGCGCAGGCCGTGTACGCACGCCTGGAGGACTACGAACGGAAAAACGGCGTCATCGCCGCTTCGCAGGTGCCGCGACTCGCCATACGCGCCGCGGATGACCGCGACGGCGTGAACGAACTTTTCTGCCGTCTCGGCTCCCGCATCACGCACATGCTCATCGACGAGTTTCAGGACACGAGCCGCGATCAGTGGATGGCGCTCCAGCCTCTGGCCGAGGAGGCTCTGTCCAGAAACGGCTCGCTCACCATCGTGGGCGACGTGAAGCAGGCCATCTACGGCTGGCGCGGCGGAGACGCCGCCCTCTTCGATCAGCTGGTCAGGCCCGGCTCTCCTCTGCTGACACTGGCGGGCAGTCCCGTGCTGGAAACCCTGCCCTTCAACTGGCGCAGCCGCCGGCGCATCGTGGCATGGAACAATGCCCTTTTCTCTCCTCTGGGGGACGCGGACTGCGCAAGAACGCTGCTTGCCGAACTCGCCGAAGGCGACGAGGAACTGCTCGAAGAACAGGCGTCGCTTCTCAGAGAAGCCTTCGACAGAGCCTCACAGAGCGCCGAGCACTGCGCACCGGGCGGGTATGTCAGGCTCTGTCCGCTGGAAAAGGGACGCGAGGATGAAACGCTCTCCACGGCCGTTCCCGATCTTGTGGAAAGACTGGGACGGACCCGCTCCTGGGGCGACATCTGCATTCTGACGCGCAACAACGAGCAGGCTGCGCAGGCTGCGTCCTGGCTCATGAGCCGTCACATTCCCGTGGTCACGCAGGGGAGCCTGCTGCTTGCGGAGCAGCCCGTCGTGGCAGGACTCGTCAGTCTGCTGCGCTTCATGAACGATCCGGACGACGACATCGCCTTCTGGTCGACGCTCTGCGCGGAGGAGCTGCTGCCGCCGCTGCCGTCCGCAGGGGGAACGCCTCTCGACAGAGCCGCGCTCTGCGACTGGGCCGCCTCGCGTGCGCGCCACAGAAGCATGGCACGGCAGTTTGCCGCGGACTTTCCCGATGCCTGGCAGGGTGTCTTCGCGCCACTGCACGACAATGCCGGACTGCTCACGCCCTACGACGCCGTCATGGAGGTGCTCGAACGCTGGCGGGTCACGGAACGACGTCCCGAAT